>JBJERI010000230.1:0-7460 GCA_051882195.1 Ruminiclostridium sp.
TCGTTATTCAGTATTCAATATTCATTTCTTGTCGAAAAGACTTTTTCGACAAGCTAAGCCCCCGTCCGTACAGACAGGGGCGTTTTCAATACCCTTATCAGAGAATATCCTCAGTTGAAATAAGCTTGATATTCTTAGCGTTTAGCACCTTTATTGCCTCGTCGTTGTTTTCAACTCTGACAACAATATCAGCCTGACCTTCCTTTTTGCCCATAAGGGAATAGCAGTATTCAATGTTGATTCCCGCTTCCTCAAAGGCGTCGATTACCTCGAACAATGCGCCGGAATAATCGGGGATTGTAAAGCCGATAACCTTTGTTACCGTTGCGGTGCAGCCGCTTGAACGGAGGGCTTCAAGAGCCTTTTCGGTTCCGTTTACAACAATGCGGACAATGCCGAAATCGGTGGTGTCTGCAATGGTAAGAGCACGGATATCGATCTTGTTCTGATTGAGAATTTCCATTACGGAAGCAAGTCTGCCTGTTTTGTTTTCAACGAAAACAGAAATCTGGTCTAACATAATAAAACCTCCCTTTACTTGGTGAATTTATTCTTTATCGGACGGTTGTCAATGCAGCGTGTAGCCTTGCCCATTGAACGTGCAAGTGATTTTGGCTCAAGGAGCTTGATGTTTACGCCTACGCCGATTGCGGAGTCGATTGCGGATTTAACCTTGCGCTTGTAAGCTTCAACGTCCTTTACGTTATCGCCGAACATATCGTCACGAAGCTCAAGCTGTACCTCGAGAGTATCAAGGTTGTTTACTCTGTCAACCACAAGGAGATAGTTTGTAGCCTTGTTGTCAACGCTGAGCAGAGCGGATTCAATCTGTGACGGGAATACGTTTACGCCTCTGATAATAAGCATATCGTCTGTTCTTCCCTGTGGCTTCAGCATGCGGACGTGAGTTCTGCCGCACTTGCAGGGCTCGTAAACGAGAGTTGCAATATCTCTTGTTCTGTATCTGATAAGGGGAAGTGCTTCCTTGGTAATGCAGGTGAAAACAAGCTCACCCTGTTCTCCTGCGGGAAGTACCTCAAGTGTATCAGGGTCAATGATTTCGGGAATGAAGTGGTCCTCCCAGATATGCATGCCGCACTGATATTCGCACTCGCAGGATACGGAGGGTCCCATAATTTCGGAAAGTCCGTAAATATCATAAGCCTTTAAGCCAAGGCCTGCCTCGATTTCCTTTCGCATTTCCTCTGTCCATGGCTCAGCGCCGAAAACGCCTGCCTTAAGGTGAATATCGTCCTTTGTCATGCCCATTTCCTGCATAAGCTCGATAAGGCTTATTGCGTAGGAGGGGGTCATACATACAACCGACGAGCCGAAGTCCTTGAACATTTCAAGCTGACGCTTACTGTTGCCTGCTGATGCGGGGATTGCGGTTGCGCCCAGCTTTTCAGCGCCGTAGTGCATTCCAAGACCGCCCGTAAAAAGACCGTAGCCGTAGGAAACGTGTACAAAGTCGTGCTTTGTTGCGCCAACGGCGGCAAGGGATCTTGCGGCACATTCAGCCCAGATGTCAATATCCTTTGCGGTATAGCCCACAACAGTCTGCTTGCCTGTTGTGCCTGATGATGCGTGAATACGGACAACCTCGCTTGTTGGCACGGCAAACATTCCGTAAGGGTAGTTATCCCTTAAATCCTGCTTAACGGTAAAGGGCAGCTTGACTAAATCCTTTACGGACTTGATGTCCTCGGGCTTTACCCCCGCTTCGTCCATTTTTTTGCGGTAAGGCGCAACGTTTTCGTAAACACGTCTTATCTGCTGTGACAGACGGAAGGACTGGAGTGCCTCAATTTCGTGACGGGGAGCACATTCAATCTCTTTGTTGAAATAATTCATTGGAGTTTTCGACCTTTCCTTCAGATTAACAGGTTAAACCTGCAAATTACGCTTTTTCGCCCAGCGCAAAGGCTTTTCTGTTAATTTCAAGAGCCTTTGGCGGTACGCATTCCTCAAGAGCCTTTACCCATACACCTTCGGGGAAGCCCATTGACTTTGACAGAACCCCCATAAGCACAACGTTTACCGCTTTGGGAGAGCCTGCCTCATTGGCAAGGGAAAGTGCGTCAATTGCGATAACGTCAACGCTCTTTGCCTTGATTTTTTCGATTATGTCGGCAGGATAAGCCATTGCTCCCGTAATAACGGGCATTGGCTCGATCTGCTGTGTGTTTGTAATAATTCTGCCGCCCTTTTTGAGGTAAGGCAGCCATCTTGCCGCTTCAAGCTGTTCAAAGGACACGATAACGTCCGCTTCCCCCTTTTCAATAACGGGAGAGCAGACCTCCTCGCCGTACTTGATATATGTAACAACAGAGCCGCCTCGCTGGGACATTCCGTGTACCTCGCTTACCTTAACGTCAAAGCCCTGAGCAAGCAGCGTATTTCCTAAAATTCTGCTGGCAAGCAGTGTACCCTGACCGCCTACGCCAACAAGCATAATTGATTTTGTAGCCATTTCTTATTTCCTTTCAGAGTTCACTCATTCTTCGATTGCGCCGAATTTGCACATCTGCTCGCAAAGCTTGCAGCCTACGCAGAGGGTGTTGTCAATCTGCGCCTTGCCAGTTGTCATTGAAATTGCGGGACAGCCTATCTTCATGCACGCCTTGCAGGATTTGCACTTGTCTGTGTTGATTCTGAAGGGCGGATTGTGCTTTACGGTTTTAAGCAATGCACAGGGCTTTCTTGCGATAATTACGCTTGGCTCTTTTGCGTCAAGCTCAGCCTTGATTACCTTTTCAAGCTCCCCAAGGTTTCCCGGGTCAACAACGGTAACTCTGTCAATACCGATTGAATGAACCAGAGCCTCAAGGTTTACTGCGTTTGCGGGATCGCCGTGAATGTTCTTTCCGTTGGCTGGGTTGTTCTGATGTCCTGTCATACCCGTAATTGAGTTGTCAAGGATAATAACCGTTGAGTTGCTTTCGTTGTAGGCAATGTTGATAAGTCCCGTAATGCCCGAATGAATAAAGGTAGAGTCGCCGATAACCGCAACCGCCTTGTTTTCGTATTCGCCCTTTCTCGCCTTGTTGAAGCCATGCAGACCGCTTATGGAAGCGCCCATACAGACGGTGGAATCCATTGCCTGAAGCGGAGCGGCAGCGCCTAAGGTATAACAGCCGATATCGCCGCTTACCATTACGCCCAGCTTTTTAAGGGTATAGAAAACTCCTCTGTGGGGACAGCCTGCACACATAACGGGGGGTCTGTTGGGGACTTCCTCGTCGAAGGTGTCAAATTCAGCCTTTTCGCCTAAAATCTTTTCACGGAGATAGGTCTGTGAATATTCGCCGATATATGTAAAGAGGGACTTTCCTATTGGGTTAAGACCGATTTTGCGGCAATGGGTTTCGATAATATCGTCAAGCTCCTCAACAACATAAAGGGTCTTTACCTTTGAGGCAAATTCCTTGATAAGCTCCACAGGCAGAGGATTGATAACCCCAAGCTTTAAGTAGCTTGCCTTGTCGCCAAGCGCCTCCTTTGCGTACTGATAAGCGATTCCTGCGGTAACAACGCCGATTTCTGTGCTGTTCATTTCAACCCGGTTAAGGGGAGTTTTTTCCGCAAATTCGATAAGCTTCTTCGTGCGCTCCTCAACAACAACGTGCTTTGCTTTTGCAAAAGCAGGCATCATAACGTACTTTGGCGCATTCTTTACATATTCGGAAAGGGGCTTTTCCTCACGGTCGCATATTTCAACTGCGCTCTGTGAGTGAGAAACTCTTGTGGATAAGCGGAGCAATACGGGTGTATCAAACTCCTCGCTTATCTGATAAGCCATTTTGGTGAAGTCCTTGCACTCGGCGCTGTTGCTGGGTTCAAGCATAGGCACCTTTGCAGCAATGGCATAGTTTCTGGAATCCTGCTCGTTCTGTGAAGAGTGCATACCCTGGTCGTCAGCAACGGCAATTACAAGACCGCCTGTTACCCCTGTGTAGGACGCTGTGAAAAGTGGGTCTGCCGCAACGTTAAGTCCAACGTGCTTCATTGCGCTGAAGGAGCGTGCTCCCGCAATGCTTGCTCCGATTGCCGTTTCGCAGGCAACCTTTTCGTTGGGCGCCCATTCCGTGTGCATTACGTCCTCGGGATAGGTGGACGCAAATTCGGTGATTTCCGTGCTGGGAGTGCCGGGGTAGCTTGAAACAACAGTTACTCCCGCCTCATATAAGCCTCTGGCAACCGCCTGATTGCCAAGCATAAGTTTTGACATTTATGCAATACCTCCATATAATTCCATATTGTGGTTTATCACAATACGGTAAACACATTTTCTTTAAGTATAGCATATTTTTACCAAAATGCAAATAGTTTTAGCAAAAAAATGACAATTTTCCACAAAAGAAAATTACTTGACTATTTATACATAGGGGTATATAATAAAAATGTATATTTTTTATTACCGAAAGGATCAAGAATGTCAGATAACAATTCCGAAAAGGACGAGATAAACAAGCTTTACGAAAAGCGTAAAAGCTCACATAAAGGCTCAAACGCCGCCCTCGCAAACATTATCGTTACAGGGGGCGTTTTTGCGCTGGTTACGGCGGGACTGTACATATTCCCACGGCCTACCGTTTCAAACATTGAAAACCGCACTCTTGCCGAATTTCCCGAATTCAGCACGGAGTCCTTTTTCAGCGGAGAATACACGGCGCAGATAAGCGACTGGTTCAACGATACGGTACCGCAGCGTGATACTTTCAAGAATCTTTCCGCCAATATGAAAAATATGATGGGAATTTCCTCGGGGGATGTGAAGATTTCGGGCACCCTTACCGCAATAACACAGCCTGCCGTTACAACAAAAGCCCCCCAAACCACTCCCGAACAGACTGAAAACGAGCCTGCCGAACAGACCACAGCGGAAAATCAGTCCTCCGAAGCTACAACCACCGTTCCTCCCGTTACCACCACCGAGGAGATAACAACCACAGAAGCTCCCCAGTACGGCGAGGAAATTGCGGACGGCGTTTACACCAACGGACAAATCGTTGTATATCAGGAGGGACATTGGAGAGGTCTTTCTATGTTCGGCGGCGGAACGGGCGAAACCTACGCAAAGTCCCTTAACGCTTTCAAGGCGGATTTAGGGGAGGACGTGAACGTTTATTCAATGGTAGTTCCCACCGCAGGAGCGTACTATACTCCCGCAAACTTTGCTCAGTACAACGCAAGCCACCTTGACAGCATAAACAGCATAAACTCTATGCTTGACGAGGGGGTAATTGCCGTTGACGCTTACTCAGTTCTTGGTCAGCACATTACCGAGCCTATCTACACAAGAACAGACCACCACTGGCAGCCTCTTGGCGCTTATTACGCTGCACAGACCTTTGCGGAGGCGGCAGGCGTTGACTTTGCGGATATTTCTACCTACACTCCCGTAACCGTAGAGGGCTATGTGGGAACGCTGTATTCCTTTACCGAAAGCGCAGAGCTGCTTAACGACCCTGAGGACTTTGTTTACTACAAGCCCTCCAACGACTACACCTGCTATTATTACGATACCGCCTACAATTTCGACTATGATTTCCCATTGTTTGTAGGTCAGCCCGTAAGTCAGTCCTACTCCATATTTATGGGCGGCGACGCAAAGATAGTCCGCATTGAAACCGACTGCAAAAACGGCAGAAGGCTTGCTATACTTAAGGACAGCTACGGAAATGCGGAAGTACCTTTCTATACAAGCTCCTTTGAGGAAATTTACGTCCTTGATATAAGATATTTCGACCTTAACGCAATCGACTTTATCAAGGAGCATGGCATTACGGACGTGCTTTTCACAATGTGCACCTTCTCAGCCGTAGGACCCAACGCAAATAATATTGATGTAATAAGGACCCAATAAAATATGAGAAAAAAAATAGCGCTTATTCTTGCGGCAATTATGCTTTCGGGCTGCGGAAATCAGCCTGCGGAAACCACTGCCGAAACTACCGCCGCAACAACTGCTGCAGCAACAGAAACCACCACCGCCAAAACCGAAACTGAAATTTTAGAGCAGACCACGGCGGAAACCACAACCTCTGCTCCCGAAACCACCACCGCTGAAACAACCACAACCACTGCCGAAACAACAGCGGAAACCACCGCTGAAACTACTGCCGAAACAACTGCGGAAACTACCGCACAGCCTGTTTCCGATGACGGAGAATATTCGGTTATAGGCGAAAACGGCATACTTGTCACCAAAATCGACGGTCATTACTGGGGACTTATGCCCTGCTGGGGTACATACGGGCTTTGCGACAGCTATACGGCGGCGGTAAATGATTTTGCGGAAAAGCTGCCCGATGTTAAGGTTTACAATATGACTATCCCCACCTCAATCGAGTTTTATCTCCCCGAGGGCAACGAGGGCTTTACCTCCTCACAGAAAAACAAGATAGACTATGTTGCGGAAAACCTTAAAAACGTAACCAACGTGAACGTTTACGATACCTTGAACGAGCATAAGGACGAGCACATCTTCTCCCGTACCGACCACCATTGGCAGCCCCTTGGCGCTTATTATGCCGCAAAGGAATTTGCCGGGGCGGCTGAAACGGATTTCCCCGACCTTGATACCTACAAGGAAGTAACCTGCGGCGGCTATGTTGGCTCAATGTATTTCTACTCAAAGGACAGCCACCTGTATTACGACCCCGAGGACTTCACAATGTACATTCCAAAGGGCGAAACCTCAACCACCTACTATGATTGCAGCTTTAAAAACGGCTACGAAAGCAATCTGTTTGTTTCCCCCGACGGAAGCGGCTACTACTGCTCGTTCCTTGGCAGCGACGACCGCATTGCAAAAATCGAAACAGACTGCGACAACGGCAGAACTCTTGTTATTTTCAAGGAAAGCTACGGCAACGCTCTTGCACCTTTCCTTACAAATTCATTCAGCACCATTTACGTCTGCGATATACGCTATTTCTACCCCAACGCCGTGCAGTTCTGCAAGGACGTGGGCGCAACAGATCTGCTTTTCGCCTGCTGCACTTACACTCCTGCGGGCTCAAACGGAAACTATGTAAAGATTATCAAGAATCAGTGAGGCAATATGTTCACATATCCATTAAACAGCGCCGAAATCCTTAAAAAGCGCAAGAGCCTTAAAAAGCAGCTCCTTGCGGACGGAACAAAGCGCATAACCAAAAAAATAGCCGTTTTAGGCGGCTCTACCACCAACAACATTGTTGACGTGCTGGAGCTTTTTCTCCTCGATTACGGCATTGAGCCTGTGTTTTATCAGTCGGAATACGGCAGATACTGGCAGGACGCAATGTTCGGAAATCCCCAGCTTGACAGCTTTCAGCCGGACGTAATCTACATTCACACAAGCAGCCGCAATATAACTGCCTTTCCCGATATGGCTATGAGCAGAGAGCAGGTTGATAAGCTTTTCGGGGAGCAGTGCGATTATTTCAGGACAATGTGGGAGAAGCTTGCTG
>JBJERI010000231.1:0-7405 GCA_051882195.1 Ruminiclostridium sp.
ATTTTGACGATATTGTTATTTCCATTAAGTCATCAAGCGTTCCGCTCACAATCATGGCGTACCGTCTGCTTGCGGCAAAATGCGGCGATCCGCTCCACGTTGGCGTAACGGAGGCAGGAACAGAGCGAATGGGTATAATCAAGTCAGCTATGGGAATCGGCTCGCTGCTCTGCGATGGAATTGGCGATACAATCAGAGTTTCCCTTACAGCCGACCCTGTCCGTGAGGTAATTGCGGCGCAGGATATTCTTAAAGCGGCAGGACTTGGGAATGGCGTGGAAATTGTTTCCTGCCCAACCTGCGGAAGAACGAAAATCGACCTTATCGGTCTTGCGGAGCAGGTTGAAAATGCAACCCGACATATTAAGAAAAAGGTAAAAATTGCGGTTATGGGCTGCATTGTAAACGGTCCGGGCGAAGCCCGTGAAGCGGATATCGGCATTGCAGGCGGAAACGGACAGGGGCTTATTTTCAAAAAAGGCGAGATAATCAAGAAAGTTCCCGAGGAGCAATTGTTAGGCGAGCTTATGACGGAGCTTGAAAAGCTATAACGGAAGGAAAGACAAATGGCGGCTATACTGAAAAATTTATTCAGCAGCTTGGAGTTGGACGAAAAAGTGGGAAACGCAAGAATCCCACAGCTTATACATAATGAAAAGGAAAACAGCATTTTATTTCAGCTTGAATCGGATGAGCTTATCAGCGCAGACGTGCTGATTGAAACCTCCGCTAAAATAAAGCAGCAGCTTGGCTTACGCTCTGTAAGCATTTACCCCAAATATCCCACGGAGCTTTTTACTTCGGATTACATAATCGACATTGTAAAGCTGCTCCGTGAGAAATTCGGCGTTATAAACGGCTTTATGGACGGCTGTTCCATAAACCAAAACGGTGATACTTACGAAATCGTGCTGAATAACGGCGGCAGAGATTTGCTTCTTGGGGAAAAAATCGACAAGGAAATTGCCAAGTACGCAAAGGGAATTTTCGGGGTAAACATAAGTATTGAGTTTACGGGGCTTACCGAAAATACCATTGAGGAGCACGAAAAGAAGTTAAAGGCGGAAATGCCAAAAACCACCGTTGTTATCGGCAGAACGCCCCCTCCCGAGCAGAAGCCCCAGCGTGAATTCCAGAGCGGAAGCTACAATTCCTACGGCGGACAAACTGACAATGCCCCGAGGAAAAAGAGCTTTTCAAGAGGTCCCGAGGTACTGAAAGCGCCCCAGAATATGAAGCTTATGTTCAGCTCCAGCAAATTCAGCGACGAAGCCGACCTTTATATGGGCAAGCCCATAAACGAGCCGCCTATGGATATGGCTGATTTAACCAGCGATATGGACGACGTTACTTTGTGGGGAGAGGTTTTCAACGTTGAGTCGAAGACCATAAAGAATGATGAATTTACCATTTTTATGGTAAGCTTTACCGACCTAACATCTTCTCAGATAATGAAGATTTTTACCAGAACGGATAAGGCGGACAGCTTCAAGTTCATCAAGACGGGTATTTCCATTCTGATTAACGGCTCTGCAAAGTTCGATACCTTTGAAAAGTGTATTCTTGTTGAGCCAAAGTCCATTATGGTTGTAAAAACCTCTCCCAAAAAGGACAACGCCCCCGAAAAGCGTGTTGAGCTTCATCTACATACAAATATGTCGGATATGGACGCTGTTACACCGCCTGCCGACCTTGTTAATCAGGCGTTCAAGTGGGGTCACAAGGCGGTTGCTATTACCGACCACGGCAATGTTCAGGCTTACCCCGAGGCAATGAACACATGGGACAAAATCAAGAAAAACAATCCCGATTCCGATTTCAAGGTCATTTACGGAATGGAAGCCTATTTCGTAAACGATGGCGAATCGCTTATTGAGGGCTGCACCAATCGCTCCATAAATCAGGACATAATCATTTTTGATATTGAAACAACGGGACTTTCTCACAACACAGAGCGCATTACCGAAATAGGCGCAGTAAAGCTGCGCAACCTTGAAGCGGTTGAGGAGTTCTGCACCTTTGTCAATCCCGAAAAGCCAATCCCCGAAAACATTACCGAGCTTACGGGAATTACGGACGAAATGGTTGCGGACGCTCCCTCGGAAAGGGAAGCCCTCGAAAAGTTCATTGCTTTCTGCGGCAATGCGCCCCTTGTTGCACATAACGCCTCTTTCGATACTTCATTCATCAGAGCGGCTGCGGAGCGCTGCGGAATTTCATTCAGCTTCAATTCTGTTGATACCGTGCCCCTTTGCAGAGCCGCAATCCCCAATAAAAAGAAATACACCCTTGACGCCGTTGCGGAATATTACAAGCTGGGGGACTTCAATCACCACCGTGCCGTTGACGACGCAAAAATGCTGGCGGAGATTTTCATTCGCATTATCTCCGACTGCAGCAAGGGCAGAGCCATTGAAAAATGGGGCGATCTTAACACTTCACTTGGCAATACCGATGTGAAGAAAATGCCCTATTATCATCAGATAATTCTTGTTAAAAATCAGATTGGTCTTAAAAATCTTTACAAGCTGATTTCGTTTTCCAACCTTAACTACTATTTCAAAAAGCCCAGAATACCCCTTTCAGAATTGAAAAACCACCGTGAGGGACTTATTATCGGCAGTGCCTGCGAAGCGGGCGAGCTGTTCAGAGCCATTCTGAAAGGCGCTCCCGAGGAGAAAATAGAGGAAATTGCAAGCTTTTACGATTACCTTGAAATTCAGCCGATAGGCAACAACGAGTTCCTTGTGCGTAAGGGCGAGGTTGCCGATGAGGAGGGACTGCGCAATCTTAACAGGCGTATTGTGGAGCTTGGCGAAAAGCTGAATATTCCCGTTGTTGCCACCTGCGACGTTCATTTTATGCGCAAGGAGGACAGCGTTTTCAGAGAGATTTTGCAGGCAGGACAGGGCTATACCGATTCGGGCACGCAGGCGCCGCTTTATTTCAGGACTACCGATGAAATGCTGGAGGAATTTGCTTATTTAGGCGAGGAAAAGGCTTATGAGGTAGTTGTAAAAAATCCAAATATGATTGCAGACTGGGTTGAACGACTGCGGCCAATTCCCAACGGTACCTACACTCCGTTTATTGAGGGTGCGGAGGAGGAATTGCAGCAATTATGCTGGGACAGAGCCCACGCTTGGTATGGCGATGATTTGCCCGAGCTTGTTGAAACAAGGCTTAACAAGGAGCTTAACTCCATTATAAAATACGGCTTCTCTGTGCTTTATATGATTGCGCAGAAGTTAGTTGCATTCTCCGAGAAAAACGGCTATCTTGTCGGTTCAAGAGGTTCTGTTGGCTCCTCATTCGTTGCAATAATGTCGGGTATTTCCGAGGTAAATCCATTGCCGCCCCACTATCGCTGCCCAAAATGCAGACACAATGAGTTTATCACAGACGGCTCAATCGGCTCTGGCTTTGACCTGCCGCAGAAAAACTGCCCCGAGTGCGGAACGGATATGATTCGTGACGGACACGATATTCCTTTTGAAACGTTCCTTGGCTTTAAAGGCGACAAATCCCCTGATATTGACCTTAACTTCTCGGGCGAGGTTCAGGGAAAGGTGCATCATTACACAGAAGAGTTGTTCGGCAAGGACCACGTTTTCAAGGCGGGTACAATTTCCGCCGTTCAGGAAAAAACCGCTTTCGGCTTTGTTAAAAAGTGGCTGGAGGAAAGAGGAATTACCGCCAACAGAGCGGAAATGGACAGACTTTCAAAGGGCTGTACAGGCGTTAAGCGCACCACCTCACAGCACCCGGGAGGAATGGTCGTTGTACCGAATAATTACGAGGTTTACGACTTTTCGCCTGTTCAAAGACCTGCCGATGACGCAACAAAGGACATTATCACAACCCACTTCGACTTCCACGCTCTGCACGATACCATTTTAAAGCTTGACGAGCTGGGACACGATGTGCCTACACTTTACCGCCACCTTGAGGATATGACGGGAGTAAAAATTGCGGACGTTTCCACCTCTGACCCAAAGGTAATGAGCCTGTTTACATCAACAGAGGCTTTGGGAATTTCTGCGGAGGATTTAGGCGTTCACTGCGGCACTTATGGACTTCCCGAATTCGGCACAAACTTTGTAATGGGAATGTTAAAGGACGCTCAGCCAAAGACGTTCTCCGACCTGCTCCAGATTTCGGGACTTTCCCACGGTACGGACGTTTGGCTTGGCAACGCAAAGGACTTGATTGCAAACGGCACTTGTACCATCAGCGAGGTTATCGGTACCCGTGATGATATTATGGTTTACCTTATGCATAAGGGCGTTGAGCCGGGACTTGCCTTTAAGATAATGGAAATAACCCGTAAGGGCAACGCCTCAAAGCTGTTTGACGATAACATCAAGCAGGCGTTCAAGGAAAACAACGTACCCGACTGGTATTACGAAAGCTGCCTTAAAATCAAGTATATGTTCCCGAAAGCCCATGCCGCCGCTTATGTAACGGGCGCAGTTAAGCTTGGCTGGTACAAGGTTTATTACCCGTCGGAATTCTATGCGGCTGTGCTTACAAAGCACACGGAAAATATTGACGTGCCAACCGTTCTTGAGGGAAAGGACGCTGTTAAGCGCAAAATGCAGGCAATTCAGGCAAACAACGAGGCGAGTGGAAAAGAAAAGGGAATGCTTGAAGCGTTCTATCTGATTTATGAAATGATGCTCCGAGGAATAAAGTTCCTGCCTGTTCATTACGAAAAATCCGACGCTACACGCTATCGCATTGAGGGCAAGGACTTGCGCCTGCCGTTCCTTGCAATTGAGGGCTGCGGCGAAAGTGCGGCTATAAAAATCAAGGAAACCATTGACAAGCACGAATTTATCAGCATTGACGATATTCAGCATCAGGCCTCCATTAACACCTCCGTTATGGAAAAGCTTAAGGAAATGGGCGTATTTGAGGGACTGCCTCAGTCGGCACAGGTTTCTTTCTTTGACTTTTAATGTTGCCTACAAAAGCTTTTAGTTATTAACATCGGTTTTTGTGGGGAATTACAAAATTAACGGGAAGTGTTGACTTTCTTATTATAATATGGTACTATATTACCATAGTAGCACACTAAAGTACATTACAGGACAGAATTTATGAAGAGATACGATTTACTTACCCCCGAGGGAACAAGAGATTTATTATTTGACGAATGTGCGGCAAGACGTATTGTTGAAGACCGTCTGCGCCGTATTTTCACCGCCTACGGTTATTCCGAGGTAATCACACCCGGATTGGAATTTTACGATGTTTTCAATATGAAAGCACGCTTTTTCGCCCAGGAAAGTATGTATAAGCTTACCGACGGAAAGGGCAGGCTTATGGTAATGCGCCCCGATTCCACGATGCCTATTGCAAGAGTGGTTTCCACAAGACTTCGTGACGAGGTATTTCCCCTTAAGCTGTTTTACAGTCAGAGCGTTTATCGTGTAAACCCCAAAAACAGCGCAAGGGACGATGAGATTTTCCAGAGTGGAATTGAGATTATCGGCGGCGATGTAAGGCGGTCGGACATTGAAGCTCTTTCAATTGCCGTTGACGTGCTGAAAACCTGCGACGCAGACGATTTCCGCTTTGAAATAGGGGACAGCGCTTTTTTCAAGATTCTTGTTTCAAAGCTTGACTGTGACGAGGACGAGGCGGAGGACATAAGAGTACTGGTTGAAACCAAGAACTATCCTGCCCTTTCGGAAAAGCTTCAGAAGTACGGCGATGTAGAATCCGTAAAAGCCTTAAAGGCTTTGCCGTCCCTTTTCGGCGGAGTGGAGGTTTTTGAACAGGCTGAAAAGATTTTTACAGACAGTAAAACTCTTGAAGTGCTGGAGGATTTAAGACAGGTTTATAACGATATGTGCAGCCTTGGAGTTGCGGATAAGCTTACCGTTGATTTAGGTATGGCAAACAAGACCGACTACTACACGGGAATTGTGTTCAAGGGCTATGCCGAGGGCTACGGAATGCCTATTTTATCAGGCGGACGCTATGATACGCTGCTCAGCGATTTCGGAGAGGATACCCCCGCAACAGGCTTTGGCGTAAACGTAAACGCAGCGGCAAACGCACTGCTTAAAAAACAGAAAAACCTTATGAAAAAAGCAGACGTTCTTGTTTTTGCAAAAGATGGACATTATACGGATAGTATAACTCATTGCAGAAAGCTCATTGAAGATGGACTTATTGTTGACAACGCAGTTATCGCAGATTTTGAAGAGGCCTGCGAATACGCAAAGGCAAAAGGAATAAAGAGAATTGACGTTGTAGGCGACGAAATTGATACTATAAATATATGAGGTTTTGCAATGAACGAAAATAAAACGCTTAGAATTGCCCTTACAAAGGGCAGACTTGAAAAGGACACGGTGGGACTTTTCGAGAAAATGGGATATGACGTTACCGAGCTTAAGGAAAAGGGCAGACGTCTTATTCTCACAATTCCTGAACAGAATATCGAAGTTGTGCTTGCAAAGGCGGCGGACGTTATAACCTACGTTGAACACGGCGTTTGCGACATCGGCGTTGTGGGTAAGGACACTATTATGGAGCACGGCGGCAAGTATTTTGAGATAATGGACTTAGGCTTCGGAAAATGCAAGTTTGCGCTTGCAGGCAAAAAGGGAAGCAATTTTTACGAGGGCTACGGCGTAAAAACCGTTGCAACAAAATATACCAACGTTACACGAAGCTGGTTTGAAAGCAAGGGAATGGACGTTGACATTGTAAAAATTGAAGGCTCTGTTGAGCTTGCACCGCTGGTGGGATTGGCGGACGGTATTGTGGATATTGTGGAAACAGGCACTACTCTTAAGGAAAACGGACTTGAGGTTTTCGAGGACGTTGCACCAATTTCCGCAAGGCTTATTGTAAATACCGTAAGTATGAAGCTGAAAAAAGAACGCATTGAAGCATTAACATCACTAATGCAGAAAACATTAGGCTGCTGAAAGGATAAAATATGATAAAGACAATTTACGCTGACGGAAGCGAACAGGCTTTTCTTAAGGAAGTTGAAAAGCGTGCAAGTCAGACAAACAATGACGTTGAAAAAATCGTAAAGGAAATTATTGCCGACGTTAAGGAAAACGGGGATAAGGCTGTTAAGGAATACACAGCCAAGTTCGATTGCCCCAACATGGAATATTACAGAGTTCCCGACGAGCTTATTCAGGAGGCGCTTTCCGAGGCTGACAAGGACTTTGTGGACGCACTGCTGAACTGCGTTGAAAATATTACAGCCTATCATCAGAAGCAGGTGCAGAATGGCTACATGATGACTAACGAAAACGGTACAATAATCGGACAGCGCGTAAGAGGTCTTGATCGTGTAGGCTTGTATGTTCCTGGCGGCACGGCTGCTTACCCGTCCTCGGTGCTTATGAACGCAATCCCTGCCAAAATCGCA
>JBJERI010000232.1:0-7370 GCA_051882195.1 Ruminiclostridium sp.
GTTGCCTGCAACGGTCATGCGCCTTACAAATCCGTCTGCACCCACGGCTGGATTGTTGACGGCAAGGGTGAGAAGATGTCCAAGTCCAAGGGCAACTACATTGTTCCCGAAGAGGTTATCAAGCAGTACGGCGCAGATGTTCTCCGTCTGTGGGTAACATCTCTTGACTATCACAGCGACATCAGAGTTTCTCAGGAAATGCTGAAGCAGCTGTCCGAAACCTACAGAAAAATCAGAAACACCGCAAGATATATGCTGGGCAACCTGTGCAACGGCAAGGGCTTCAACCCCGATACGGATATGGTTGCTCTTGATAAGCTCACCGACCTTGACAAGTGGGCGCTTGCACAGTACGACAAGCTTATTGAAAAGGTAACTGCTTCCTACGAAGCAATGGATTATTACCTTGCATATCACGCAATCAACTCCTTCTGCGTTGTTGATATGTCCAGCTTCTACCTTGACATTATCAAGGACAGACTGTACTGCGAAAAGGAGGACGGCGAAAACAGACGTGCCGCTCAGACAGCAATGTACATCATTCTGAACGGTCTTACAAAGCTTATCGCTCCTATTCTTTCCTTTACAGCAGACGAAATCTGGAAGTCAATGCCTCACGGCAAGGACGACGACCTTAGAAGCGTTATCTTCAACAGAATGCCAGAAAAGACAGGCGTTTCAATCAGCGACGACTTCAATGCAAAGTGGGCAAGAATCCACGCAATCCGTGACGATGTGCTTACAGCTCTTGAGCTGAAGAGAAACGAAAAGGTAATCGGCAAGTCCCTTGAAGCAAAGGTAACGCTGTTCACAAAGGAAGATTTGTCCGACATTATGCCCGAGCTTGCAAAGGCGTTTATTGTTTCACAGGTTGAAGTTGGCGAGGGCACAGGCGAGTTTGCAGGTAACGTTGAGGGTCTTACAATTTCCGTTGCAAAGGCAGAGGGTGAAAAGTGCGAGCGCTGCTGGACTTACACAACAGACGTTGGCTCTGACAGCGAATATCCTACGCTCTGCGCAAGATGTGCGGCTGTACTGAAAGCATAAAAATTGATTACTACAACGGAGCTGTGCAGTTTTGTATGGCTCTGTTGCTATGTAAAGAACTGGAGAATTTATGACATATATTGCCCTTTTGGCAGCCCTTGCGCTGGTGGGTATAGACCAGCTTACAAAGTGGCTTGCGGTAACAATACTTAAGCCTGCGGGGTCGGTAAATCTGATTTCAATAGGCGGCAAGGAATGGCTTAATCTCACTTACGTTGAAAATACGGGAGCTGCCTTCAGTATCCTTGAGGGAAAGCAGATTTTCCTCATTATAATCACCACGGTGGTTATTGTTGGAATGATTTTTATGCTGCTTACAAAGCGTGTCAAGAGCAAGCCTGTTATATGGTCAATCGCCTTGATTATCGCAGGGGGAATAGGCAATCTTATCGACCGCATTTTTAACGGCTATGTGGTGGATTTTGTAGATGTGAGAATAATCAGATTTGCGGTATTCAACTTTGCGGATATTTGCGCGGTTGTGGGTGCGGCTTTGCTGATACTGTTCATTGTCATTGACGAAATCAAGGCGGCTGCAAGCAAGAAAAAAGCGGGCAAAACCGAGGAAGCTCAGACGGAAAGCACAGATGAGCAGGTTTGAATTTATTGCGGAGGCGAGCGGAGAAAGGCTTGACAAATTCCTTGCGGAGGCGGTAGGAGAGGCTCTTACACGCACCGCCGCCGCAAATTATATTGAAAGCGGAGCGGCTCTTGTAAACGGCAAAACCGCTGCCAAGAACTATAAGGTCAAGGCTGGGGACAATGTTGTTCTTGAAATTCCCGAGGCGGTGGAAATCGACATTCAGCCCGAAAATATCCCCCTTGACATTGTGTACGAAGACAAGGATTTGTTAGTTGTGAACAAGCCCAAGGGAATGGTCGTTCATCCTGCTCCGGGACATTACTCGGGAACACTGGTCAATGCTCTGATGTACCACTGCAAGGACAGTCTTTCGGGAATAAATGGGGAAATCCGTCCCGGCATTGTTCACAGAATCGACAAGGACACAAGCGGACTTTTAATGGTTGCAAAAAACGACTTTGCACACCAGGGACTGGCGGCGCAGATAAAGGAGCACAGCTTTACAAGAGAATATGAGTGCGTTGTAAACGGCGCTGTAAAAGAGGACGGGACGGTCAACGCCCCCATTGGCAGGCACAAAACCGACCGCAAGAAAATGTGCGTTACCGACCTTAATTCAAGAGAGGCTGTTACCCATTATAAAGTGATAGAAAACCTCGGCAATTATACCCACCTTAAATGTATTCTTGAAACTGGCAGAACTCATCAGATACGAGTCCACATGAGCTATATGGGACACCCAATCGCAGGCGACGAGGTATACGGAAACGGCAAGCCCAAGTGGCTTTGCGGACAGTGCCTTCATGCAAAGAAAATCGGATTTGTTCACCCCTCAACGGGAGAATATATGGAGTTTGACAGCGATCTGCCCGATTATTTCAACAAATTTATCACAAGCATAAGGAGAGGCTGATGGATTTTAACAAAGTAATAATTATGACCGACCTTGACGGAACTCTTCTTACGGACGACAAACAAATTCTGCAAAAGGATCTTGACGCTATCAAGCGTTTCAGAAAAGGCGGCGGACTTTTCACCGTGGCAACGGGCAGAGGGTACGCAATGGCAAGGCGCATTATCGACAAGCTTAAGCTTGATATGCCTGCGGTTATTTTCAACGGCGCCAGCGTTTATGATTTCGCTTTAAACAAGTCCTTGTGGAACTGCACAATTGAGGACAGCGCTTATGATTATATCCCAACGCTTGTAAAGGAATTTCCCGACCTTGGAGTAGAAATTCTTCACGGGGAAAAGGTTTATGTGCCCTATGCAAATCAGGTGATTTACGATCACCTTGCCCTTGAAAGCCTTGACGGAGTTGAAATTCCATTTGAGGAAGTGCCAAAGGGCTGCTTCAAAATGCTCCTTGGCTATCCCAAGGAGAAAATAGAACAGCTTATCGGTTTTGCGGAGAAAAACTGCTCGAGAAAGGTGAACTGGGTGCACAGCGCTCCCATGTACTTTGAAATGCTCCCTGAGGGTATAAGCAAGGCAGAGGGCTTTAACAAGCTTCTTGAAATAACGGGCAATACCCATAAATTTACCGTTGCGGCAGGAGATTACGGAAACGATTACGCAATGGTAAAGGCGGCTGATTTGGGCGTTGCGGTTGCAAATGCCCAGGACAAGGTAAAAAGCGCCGCAAAGCGCATTGTCTGCGATAACAACAGCGGTGCAATGAGCGAAATAATAGATATTATCGAAAAGCTTTGATGTTATTTTAATAATTTTCAAATTTTGATTGACATTAAGTAAAAAAACAGGTACAATGTAATAAGTGAAAATTCTCAGATTTATATAAACGGAGGTTTCAAAATGGACGCAACTTTAAAAAAGCAGCTTGAAATAGCTGCCACAAAAGTAAGAATGGGCATTATCGAGGGCGTTTACAACGCAAAATCGGGTCATCCGGGCGGCTCTCTTTCGGTAGCGGACACACTGACATATCTGTACAATGCAGTTATGAACGTTGATCCTGCAAATCCAGAAATGGCAGACCGTGACAGACTGGTGCTTTCAAAGGGACACACTGCCCCTGCGCTTTATTCTGTCCTTGCAAACAGAGGCTTTTTCCCTGTCGAGGAGTTAAAAACTCTCCGTCACATTGATTCACGGTTACAGGGACACCCCGTAAGAAACAAGGTTCCCGGCGTTGATATGAGCACAGGCTCTCTGGGACAGGGCATTTCCGCTGCCTGCGGTATGGCTTTGTCGGGCAAGCTGTCCAATGAAACCTACAAGGTTTATGCAATCCTCGGCGACGGCGAAATCGAAGAGGGTCAGGTATGGGAAGCAGCTATGTTTGCAGCTCATTACGGACTTGACAATCTTGTTGCGGTGGTAGATAACAACAACTTACAGATAGACGGCAAAATAAGCGAGGTTATGTCCCCCTATCCGATTGACGAGAAGTTTACCGCTTTCGGCTGGCACGTTATCACAATCAACGGTCACGACTTTGACGCAATCGAAAAGGCATTCCAGGAGGCTGAGCGTGTTGCAAACCAGCCCACGGTGATTATTCAGAAGACCGTTAAGGGCAAGGGCGTTTCCTTTATGGAGGATCAGGTTTCGTGGCATGGAACAGCTCCCAACGAGGAACAGTACAACAAGGCTATGGCTGAATTACAGGCAAAGCTGGACGAACTTACAAAGTAAGAAAGGATTGATATAAATGGAAAAGAAAGCAACCCGTGAAAGCTACGGCGAAGCTCTTGTAATGCTCGCTGAAAAAAGACCTGACCTTGTAGTTCTTGACGCAGACCTTGCGGCGGCAACAAAGACAGGCATATTCAAGAAGGCATATCCCGACAGATTTTTCGATTGCGGCATTGCAGAGGCAAATATGATGGGCGTTGCGGCAGGTATTGCCACAACAGGAAAGCTCGTTTTTGCAAGCACCTTTGCAATGTTTGCGGCAGGACGTGCGTTTGAAATCGTCCGCAACAGCATTGGCTATCCTCATCTCAACGTAAAAATCGGCGCAACTCACGCAGGCATTTCCGTGGGCGAGGACGGCGCTTCTCACCAGTGCAACGAGGATATCGCCCTTATGAGAGCAATTCCCGGCATGACTGTTATCAATCCTGCCGACGACGTTGAAGCAAAGGCTGCCGTACTTGCAATGGCTGATTATGTTGGCCCAACATATATGAGATTCGGCAGACTTGCCGCTCCTATTTTCAACGACGCCGCAACTTATAAGTTTGAGGTTGGCAAGGGCGTTCAGTTAAAGGACGGCAAGGACGTTACAATTGTTGCAACAGGCTTAATGGTAGCGGAGGCTCTTGAAGCTGCAAAGGCGCTTGCGGAGCAGGGAATTGACGCCCGTGTTATCAACATTCACACAATCAAGCCTATTGACAAGGAAATCATCACAAAGGCTGCAAAGGAAACAGGCAAAATCATCACCGTTGAGGAACATTCCGTTATCGGCGGTCTTGGTTCTGCTGTTGCTGAGGTTGTTACTGAAAGCTGCCCCGTTCCCGTTATCAAAATCGGCGTTCAGGATACTTTCGGTCATTCCGGCCCTGCTGCCGCTTTGCTTAAGGAATTTGGTCTTTGTGCGGAAAATATTGCTGCCGTTACAAAAGCCGCTTTAGGAAAGTAATTTTTAAAACCACCTTTCGGGGTGGTTTTTTTACGGCTTGAAATTGTCCTTGTTCATTAACGTTTTTGCATAATTCGACATATATTATTATCGGAGCAATCCAAATAAAAGAAAGGTCTGATTTTATGCACACAATGAACGATATGGAAATCGGAGATACCGCCCGTGTGGTTCAGCTTAACATAGACGGAAGCATGAGAAGACGGCTTCTTGACATAGGGCTTATTGAGGGCACAAGAATAGAGTGTCTGCAAAAAAGCCCTCTCGGCGACCCGGCGGCGTATCTTATCAGAGGAGCGGTAATTGCAATTCGCTCCGAGGACAGCAGAAAGGTCTGCATTTGCACATAAAAATACTAATAACCATTTAAACTCAGGAAATCTTTGCCGAAATCCGGCACCGCTATCGTCGTCAAAGAAACTTGACGTACATACAGTACGCCTGCGTTTCTTTTCCTAAATATCGGCACCGTCTTCCTGCAAATCTTTTCCTTCGTTCAAACGATTATTAGTATAAGTCCCCGCGCAGTACATAAATCGGCGATATTTGTTAAATGCTAACAAAATAAAGCCGATTTATGGGCTACTTTTATATTGTCAAAAAATGAAGAATTATCTTGAATATTTCCTCAGAATATAGTATAATAAATTGAATATAGCAAAATTGCATTGATGGTTACGGAGAATTTGAAATGACTCTTTTACTTAAGAACGGACAGGTTGTAGACAGCATAAACCACGTTGACAAAAAGCTTGATATGCTTATCGAAAATGGCAGGATAAAAGCCCTTGGGGAAAGCCTTGAGGTTAACGCCGACCGTGTTGTCGACTGCACGGGAAAGGCGGTTATACCGGGACTTTGCGATATGCACGTCCATTTCCGTGACCCGGGACAGACATATAAAGAGGACATTATCAGCGGCGGAGAAGCGGCGGCGGCAGGAGGGGTAACGGCGGTTGCCTGTATGCCTAACACAAAGCCTGTCTGCGACAATGCTGAAACGGTGAAGTATATCATTGACAAGGCGAAAGGCTCAAAGGTAAAGGTTTATCCCGTTGGCTCAATAACAAAGGGGCTTTCGGGGGAGGAGCTAAGCGACTATGACATGCTGAAAAAGGCAGGCTGCGTTGCGGTTTCGGACGACGGACGGCCTGTTAAAAGCGCCCGAATGATGGCGGAGGCTATGGTCAAGGCGCATTATGCGGGACTAAAGGTTATTTCCCACTGCGAGGACCTTGAAATAATTAACGGCGGCATAATGAATCTTGGCAAGGTTTCAAGAGAGCTTGGAGTAAAGGGAATGAGCCGCTCAAGCGAAAATACCGTTACCGCAAGAGAAATTGTTCTTGCGGGAGATATGAACGTGCCGATTCACATTGCCCATGTTTCGACAAAAGAGGTAATCAACTTCCTGCGCAGCGCAGTAAGATACGGCGTAATGGTAACCAGCGAAACTGCTCCCCATTATTTCACCCTAACGGACGAATGCCTACGGACACGGGACGCCGATTACAGAATGAATCCTCCTCTCCGTGAAGCGGACGACGTTGAGGCAATAACCGAGGCGGTCTGCGAGGGTACAATCGACTGTATTGTTACCGACCACGCTCCCCATTCAGCAGAGGAAAAGGCGGATTTTGAAAAAGCCCCCAACGGCGTTGTGGGACTTGAAACCTCCCTTGCGGTAACTCTTACCCGACTTTATCATACCGGAAAAGTATCCTTACAGCAGATTATAAGGCTTATGTGCGTAAATCCGAGAACAATCCTCGGAGTAGGCGGCGGCACAATCGGAGTGGGAGATACGGCGGATATTGCGGTAGTGGATTTGAACGAGGAATGGGTGGTTGACCCCGAAAAGCTTCATTCAAAATCCAAAAACACCTGCTTTAAGGGAATGACTCTTAAGGGAAAGGTAAAATATACAATCTTAGACGGAAAAGTAGTATTTGAAGATAAATAAAAGAACTGAGAAAGGAAAGGTAAATGTTATGTCACTTGACGCTTTAATGGCGAGTATCGCCAAGACCCAGAATCCAACAGTAGCAGGTCTTGATCCTAAGCTGGATTATGTTCCCGAATTTATTCTGAAGAAGAATTTTGAAAAGTACGGGGAAACCTTAAAGGGCG
>JBJERI010000233.1:0-32319 GCA_051882195.1 Ruminiclostridium sp.
ACCACATAATGAAGAAAAAGCCCAGAGGTTTCTGGACTTTTTCGACAGACTGACCTATATACGTAGTATATAGCATTTTCTTTCCCTGGGAAAATATCGAAAATCCTCGGTTTTTTCCCTCTAAAAGGAAAAGGAAATTTTCTCGATATTTTCCCTTTAAAGGGAAAGGAAAAAAGCGATATTTTCCCTGTGAGGGAAAGGAAATTAACTCGGTTTTTTCCCTACCTTACCCTCATCAATATAAAAACCGCCGTGCTCTTTTATCCTGTTGCGGGCAGTCTTTTCTGTAACTCCAAGATACTCTGCAAGCTCTGACACAGATACCTCTTTCTGCCCCATAGCGCAGGCGTCAAAGGCGGTAATAATTGACTCCTTGCGTTCCTCCTGCCGCTCCTTTTCGGTCTTTTTCCTGCCTAAATTCTTCTGCCAGGGAACCTGCATATTATCAGTCGATAGGTTTTTCAGCACCCCGGAATTGTCTATTTTATGAACATGAAAATCAAACCAAAGGTTCAGCGGCGGGAATTTCGGGAACTCTCGGAGTGTACCCTCAATTCTCCATGCGGTGCGGCTGTCAACCGCTTTTTCAGCTGCGTTTGCAGCCTGCATTGCCTCTTTATAGTCCTCGCCGTCAAGTATCTGTCTGCAAAGCTCCCGCATATCATTCTGATTACATGCCTCGTCCTGAGAATAAGCGTCCTCCCTGCCCTTGCTGTCAAGATAACCGCATAAAGCGGCGCATACCGCCTTATTTTTTTCCTGCTTTATAATGCTGTCCGTAAGCTCAAGCTCTATAAGGTCAAGAAGTGCGTCCGGGTCACGGGCGAATACTCCGGAACCGCTTGCTCTGTCCATAGAGCGCTTGCCGCCCTGTGCGCCCTTTGAATGGTGGTGACAGTAGATTACAGCGCAGCCAAGCTCAGTGCATACACGGTCGAACTGATTGCAGAAATGTGCCATCTGGTCGGCGCTGTTCTCGTCGCCTGTAATTACCTTGTAAATCGGATCGATTATTATTGCAATATAATCTTTTTTTGCAGCCCGACGTATAAGTTTCGGAGCAAGCTTGTCCATAAGCACTGTCTTTCCCCTAAGATGCCATATATCAATTTTTGAGATATTACTGGGCTGCCAGCCCAGTGCCTTGTAAACGTCCTTAAAACGGTGCAGACAGCTTGCACGGTCAAGCTCAAGGTTTACATACATTACCTTGCCCTGAGTGCATTTAAATCCGAACCAGTCCTTTCCCTCCGCTATTGCACAGCACAGCTCGATAAGTCCGAAAGACTTACCCGCCTTTGAAGGACCGGCAAGCAGCATTTTATGCCCCTGCCTCAAAATATTATCAATAAGAGGCGGCGAAAGCTCGGGAGTATTTTCCCAGATGTCCCCCACGTTTTCGGGCTCGGGCAGGTCGTCGTTTATACTTTCAATCCAGTCCTTCCACTCCGTCCAGCTACTCTTTCCGATATTGGTATCAATTATGTACTGCTTCTGACTGCCTCTGATTACGCCGGGCAATCTGGATAGCCTTGACGGGTTACGGTTCTGCTTGTCGATTTCAAGCCCGTTTTTCTGGCATACTCCGTAAAGATAATCAACCCGCTTGCGATATTCGTCATAATTAGCGGCGTCAATTTTCACTATTGCGTGAATGCTTTTACCCCCGCTGTAAACAAGGCAGGCAACAGGCAGCTCAAGCTCACGGATTATGGCGTTCTGCCGTTCAAGGTCGGTACTGTCGCTTTCTACAAGGGCATAGCGGAACTCTGTAACATTCTCGTTTCTTACACCCTTACCGTCAAGAGGATTGAAGCGTATCCAAGCTCCCGCCTCAGGCTTGTAATCGCCGAGAACCGAGCCTATATCCCCGTTGCACTTGCTGAGCAGTTATATAAGCTGTCCTGCAGTGCGGTCGTAGCTTCCCTTGTTGGCAGGTATATATTTCCCGTCCTTTTCCCAGCTTTCAACCACATAGCCCACGTTCTCCCCTGCCTCAAAAAGAGTTTCAAGGTATTTTATAATCTGCTCTGCGGGGTTCCATTCCTTGGGCGTATTTATTTCCTTGCCCTCAAGCCAGTTTTTATTTACAATAACAAGCCCGTCGCTTTTTCCGCCTATTTCGTCATCCCAGTCAAGCTCTCTGCTTTCTCCTGCAAAAAAGCCATTTTCCTTTGCCATTTTTACAATGGTAGCTCCCGTTACGGGGGAGCTTGCACCGTTGAAGCTTTCCCACTTTTTAGCGCATTCTCCCTCGTGATAGCGGCTGTCGTTCCTGCTCCAGTTATCCCACACGGTGACGGAATACCCCTCAAGCTTCAAAGCCATTCCGATATTAACCCACTGTTGATAGTCCAGCGCCGCAGGGCTTATAAATTTCAGCGCTTCAACTAAATCTATATTGTTATCCATTACGAAATCCTTTCACCGTACTGCGAAGGTATTATATCTTTGGGTATTCGCCAACCGTTAGCTTCAATTCTGCTTATAAGATTGCGGGCTGTTTCAAACTGCCATGTACCCACATGCTGAAAGCCTCTGCTTTCGAGAAAGCGTATCTGCTTTGGAGTTGTAAGACCTGCGGCTCTGCGCTTGTCCAGCCTGTCAAGCAGCTTCTGCGCCTTTCCTGCGTTGTCGATTTCATCGGGGAAAATACCCAGCTTTTCAAGGGTATTGATCTGCTTTTGCGACGGCGGGGACATTTCCCAGCCGAAAGTGGGAACATAACCCGATAAATCCTCCGCCTGTATGGACATTTCAAATTGCAGCGGGTCAACAAGCTTGCGCTTGCGCTTTTTCATTTCAGCAAGCTGCTTTGCGAGAGCTTCCTCTCTCTGAGCAACAACGTCCTCGCTCGCCTTAATTTCCGCCTCCTCAATATCAACAGGACAGCCCGCCTTTTCAATGTTCTCCGTCATTTTCTGTGCAACCTCAGGAGTTGAGCAAATCAGATGTGCAGGTCTGCATAACTCATGCCGCTCCGTATGCCATAGAAAATCCAGCAAAAGCAAATGGTCTTTTCCGGGGGCAAGCCTTGTTCCTCTGCCTACCATCTGACAGTACAGGCTTCTTACCTTTGTGGGGCGCAGAACTATAACGCAGTCCACCGAAGGGCAGTCCCAGCCTTCTGTAAGCAGCATTGAATTGCACAAAACATTGTATTTGCCGCTTTCATAATCCTTAAGAACCTGCGCTCTGTCCTCGCTGCTGCCGTTTACCTCTGCTGCCCGAAAGCCCTTGCTGTTGAGAATATCCCGGAATTTCTGAGAGGTTTTTACAAGGGGTAAAAATACAACCGTTCTCCTGTCTGCACAGTATTCTGTCATTTCGTCTGCAATTGCCTCCAGATAAGGGTCAAGGGCTGTATCAATATCACTTGCTTTGAAATCTCCTGCTTGCGTGGAAACTCCCGAAAGGTCAAGAGTGAGTGGAATTGTAAGGGCTTTTATGGGCGACAGGTAGCCGTCCTTTATTGCCTGCGGCAGGGTATATTCATAAGCAAGGCTGTCGAAAACCTGCCCTAAATTCTTCATATCCCCTCTGTCAGGGGTAGCGGTTACGCCGAGAATATTGGCACTGTCGAAATGCCTTAAAATCTTCTGATAGCTTTCAGATATGCAGTGATGCGCTTCATCAATAATAATGGTGTTGAAATAATCGGTGGGAAAATTCGATAACCGCTTTTCGCTCATAAGAGTCTGAACGCTGCCCACCGTTATTCTGTACCATGAGCCAAGACAGCTCTGCTCTGCCTTTTCCGTTGCACACATAAGCCCTGTGGCTTTGAGGATTTTATCAGCCGCCTGCTCTAAAAGCTCTCCTCTGTGTGCAAGGATAAGCACTCTGCTGCCCTCTCTTACGCATTCCTCTGCAATCTTGGCAAATACAACGGTTTTCCCTGTTCCCGTAGGCAGCACCACAAGAGTTTTCCGGAAACCCTTGTCCCACTGCTCAAAAACCGATGCCTTTGCCTCAGCCTGATAAGGTCTGAGTTTCATCAGAATTTACCCGGAGTATATACGCCGCCGGGAGCAGGTGAGGCGGCAGGAGCGGTATTCTCGGGCGGGTCATAGAATTTCTTTATCTCGTTATTCTCTCTTTCAGCGCCGTCGTTTCCTTTCCACTTTCTTACAGCAATCTTACATCTTCCCTTTGCACCGATAACCGCCTGCCAGTTCATACGGAGCTTTTCCCCGTGTTTCTTCTGACCGATTGCACAGAAGAAAGCGGAAAGCATACCTTCTGTCTTTGTGTGCAGGAAAAGATTGTGCTTAATGGTTACATCGCCGTCGGGAGTGCTTATTCTTAATGAGAGTATAGCCTTGTTGCAGGGCGGAAGCTTCTCCGAGCCCTCGTGCCTTGCACGCTCAAAGCCTGTAACGGTAAAGTCGTAGTCGCCTTCGGGGAGTAATATAAAATCGCTTTCCTTTACGATTTCATCGTCCCAGCCTAATTCTCTTTCAACATAATCTGCCATAATTAAATACCTTTCCTTTCTGTCTGTTTAAAATGGATACGCGTCGTCAATCATTTTCTTGACCTGTTCCCAAGCCCCTACCAGTACGCCGCTTATAAAGTCTGTCGGATAGTCCTTTACAGGCATATCGGCAGGAAAATAACCCTTTTCGGAAACAGCTTTCCGTATCTGCTCCTCTGTTACTCCGCTTGCCGTCATAAGGTCTGCAAGAGCCTTAGGTATTCCCGAAACATCGGGCGATTCCGACTGCTGTACGGGTTTTTCTATAACGGGTGCAGCAGGTTCAGGAGCGGGCTTAAAAGCCTCGGGAGCGCTGCTTGCTGCTTCAAAATCGGGCTCTATAATATGCCGGATATAGCTGTACTCCATTGGGATTTCTTCGGGCAGTCCGTATCTGTTCTTAGCGTCCCAGCAAGGGTGGTGGGAGGTATAAATTACCCTTCTTCCGCCCTGCGCCTTGTGCTTTTTACCGTCCTTATCTACTGCAACCGAAAGGGTTTTATAGTTTGCGAAAAGCACCATATCCGCCCATTCCTTTATCATAGGTGCAATCTGGTTTGTGGGCTTTTTGCCAAGCTTTAGCTCCCAGCGGTCGTAAGCACCCATCTCGTCAGGCTGTTCAAACTTTCTCAGAGCGGCGTGAGCAATAATTACTACGTTGATTCCCGCATCAACCACCATTTCAAGTTTGTTTAGATACCGCCCAAAATCCTCTTTTTCATAAGTCCAGCCGTTTCCGTAGCCAAAATCCTCAATGCCCTTTTTGCCGTGCGCGTCGCATAAAGCGGTCAGGCACATACTTTCTGCCCAGTCTATAGTGTCAATTATGTAGGTCTTACAGGGGCGATTAGCAATAACATAATCAGCCTGCTGACCGAGCATAGCCCAGCTTGAGGGCTTCTCGAAGCGTGCTACATCAAGTTCCTTGGTGCTTCCCTCCGTATCGCTGAACAGCGGCTCCGGAAACTGCGCCGCCAATGAGGATTTGCCTATTCCTTCCGGGCCGTAGATAACAACCTTTTTTGCGGATTTAACCTTGCCTTTTATAATGTCCATGATGTTCTCCTTTCTCAGAACTTACCCGCAGTCCAGCTCTTATTATCGGCAGAGGGCATAACACAGCCGTCCTCAATAATAATGCTGCACTCGTCTCCTGTGCTTACCCGTGTTGCAATAACCTGAAGTCCCTCGGACTCCAGCCACTTTCCGAATTCGGAGAGAGTAACCGCATCCATCTGCTCAAGCTTGTCCATAAGCACGAAACCGCACTGAGGATTAAGCTTACGGATAATTGCGGTTGATATTTTAAGTTGTTCGGAAGCGCTCATATTATCCCAATGATAACCGTTATAAGTAAGCTCGCCCTTATCAACCGACAGCCCTTCAAGGGGCAGGTCTGCGCCGTTCAGCAGGTCTCTCTTAGCCTGACGTACTCCCTCAATCCTTTCGGTAAGTTCATCGTACTGCTTTCTATATTCCTCCGCCTCGATTTCAGCCTTTTCCTTTTCAAGATTTGCGCGGATTTTTGCATTAAGCTGTTCGATTTCTCCTATGTCCCGTTCAAGCTCGGCGGTGCTTTCGTCAATAAGGTTTTCTGCTGATTTTCGGGCGATAATGGCATTCTGTTCAGCCTGTTCAAGAGCCTTTTTTGCATTATCAAACTCAATCTGTGCCTGTGCAAGCTCTCTGTTGTACCGCTCCTCCTGTTCTCTCTTACGTTGGTTTTCGCCGTTGCGGGCAAGGATTTCCTGCTGCCTCTTTATAAGCTCAAGGGCAGTTATCGGCTCTGTGGGAACGCCCGAATATATGGGCATTTCCTTTGCGAATTTCTCCTTCTGGTCGGCAATCTGACCTATTGCTCTGCGGTTATTATAAAGCTTGTCCTCTTCGGATTCCAGCTCATAAAGCTTATCGCCTACGCCGATTATTTTAAGCAGCGTGTCCGCCTTATCCTTGGAAGATGCCTGCATAAACTTAGGAAGATTAAGGGCAAGAGTTTCAACAAACTCATTGAGCAGCTGCTGACCTCCCTTGTTCCCGTTAGGGTCTATTACCTTAAGAGTTCCGTTCTCGCCCTTGAGCTCTACCACAAGTCCGTTTGACAAGGTAATATGCAGATACGGAGGAACAACGGAACCCTCTCTCTTTGGCTCGGTTGGCTTGAACCTGTCGCCGCCCAAAGCCCATGCGATAGCATCAAGAACGGAGGTTTTGCCCTGTCCGTTATTTCCGCCGATTATTGTTATGCCATTCTCGGCGGGTTCAAACTTTACAGCCTTTACCCGCTTTACGTTTTCGATTTCTAAGCTATTGATTTTTATCATGTTTTTCTCCTTTTTGTATTTAATTTTCGAAGCACATTTCCGGCAAATTAGCCCTCACAAGCGCCGCAGGTACAGGCGGCGTTACTGCATCGATTTAGCGGTTCCGTTTGAAATACTTTACAAGAAAAGCCTGCACCTTATTTTAACGCTGTGAGTTATTTTGGCTGGCTTTTTCAATCTTTTTTAATAATTTCGTTTTCCCATGGTACACCGATATAATCCAGCACCCTGCCCCAACCATATTTCTGCCCGTTGCTATCGATACAACAATCGTACATCCAGAAATGCCATTCCTTTGGGTCACGCTCACGAAGTCTATCAAAACGGTGAGGTCGCTTTTCAATGTGCAGACCGAATCCGCACATTGTACACCCTGTACGCTGGGCTTTGGTTGTATATAACATTCCATTCTCATCTCGTTCAATGGTGCCATAGATTTCCGGAACAGGGACCTTAAGGTCAACCGCAAGCTGCAAAATATCCTTGCGTGTGAAGGTTGCAAATGGACAACTGCGAACGGTGCTTTTACCAAAATAATTGCAGCCGTTCTTTATCAGTCCCATTTCTCGCTGGCCTCCCTCTGAAGCCATAAGTCCGAGATATGGAACGCTGTTATTCTTTTTTGCCCAATCATCAGCAGGCTTTTCTTTCATATAATAGCAGCAGCGGCTTGATACTTTGAATTCAGGAGGAGTACCGAATGTCAAATCAGGACGGTGCTCCGCATAATTCTTTCCGAAAAGTTTAATCCATTTTTCGGGGAGCTTGATTTTCTCCGAATGTTCAAAATTTCCCTGTTCTCCCATATCTCCTGTCATTATTGCGTGTATGAAGGTTTGTTTAGGGTTATCGGGAGTAAGAAGGTAGTTTATCTTGTTTGCCTTTTCCTTGCTGACTATTGGAAAACCAAGAGTGTTTAATACCTCTACTTTACTCTTGTACGGCGTTAGAATATGGGTCACACCGATCTGCTTATGTAATTTTTGTATTGACTTATCCTCGAGGGATGAAATGCTGACGCTGACTATATCCGGGTCAACAAATTTGCGCAGAAAGAATAAAAGTGTAATGCTATCGAGTCCACCTACTGAAACGTGGACATTCTTCCCATAATCCCGATCGGCAATCCGCTTGAATTCTCGTGCACGAATCTTTGCAAGCTCCACCTTCTGAACATACGGTAAAGCCTGAAGCTCTGAAAATTCTTTCCTTTCCATTGACTTTTCTCCTTGACAGTGTTATACTGGCTATGTGAATATTTCTTTTTGGGCTTGTCCGATACTTCGGCAAGCCTTTTTTTTATACTCTTTTGGTGAAACGTTCCATAAATACTTTCTCGAGAACCTCTCGGAACGTCTTGCCTTCATTTTGCTTTGGCTGGTCCTGCTTAATCTGCGGCTTAATTTCCTTTTCTTCTTCCACCGTATTCCTCCTTCCACTCAATCAATCCTGCAATGCCCATAAGCACGAACGACACGCCCAGCATAATAACCGGGATTGTCAAATCCTCGCTGTCAAAGCAGCCTATGGCGAAAAGCATTAAAAACCAGCCTGCGCCTGCAATAATATCTCTCATGATCCCTCCTCTCCGAGATATTTCATAATCTCGCTTTTTTTAATGCGCCATTCGGTGCCAAACTTAACGGCAGGAATTTCACCTGCCGCAACAAGCAGCCTTGTTGACTCGTAGCTTTTACCGATAAGGATTGACAGCGCCGCAATGTCAAGCAGCAGAGGCACGTCTTTCCAATCGGTGAAGAATTTCAGCTTGCTCATTAGTACCTCACTTTCTGAAATGTCCTTACAATGGTACACTATCTTCTGCTATACTGTTCTTAAAGCTCAATATTCAGAGCCTTTGAAATTGCCACAGCAACATTTTTGCTGTCATCACGGTCCTTGTTATCGCCCTTTGTCAGGAAAAAATCAATAGTTCTCTTGGTGTAACCTGTCATTTTGGCGATGTCAGCATTTGTGATGTGCCGCACCTTTTTCTGCTTGGCAACCTCTCCTTTGAAAACTTCAAAAATAATAACACCCCCTTTTTTGGTTTTTTCGTAATATTTACTTGACAAAATGAGGAAAAAGTTATATCATATAGTTGCGAGCAATATGATATTTGTCAAACTATTTTTGTTTTTCTTTTTTGAAAAAGATATTCGAAAATGGTTAGCTTTGCTTTTACCTTTTTTGCAAAATAAATCTTACAAGTGTTATTATAATTCGTAAATTTACAAAAGTCAAGGGATTTTTCGTAAATTTGCGAATATTGTCATATGTAACAGGTTTTAGCATTTCATATTGTGCAAATAAAACAAAATGCCACTGCTAAGAGTGGCAAGAGAGGTCAATATGGATTATACTATTCTTTTAGAGCGTATCGAACTGCTTTGTAATAAGAATAACATTACAAAAACGTTAGCTTTCGAAAAATGCGGTGTAGGCAAGGATTTCGCTTCTAATATCAAAAAAGGCTCCAAGCCCTCAATTGAAAAATTACAACAGCTTGCCGACTACTTTAACGTATCCACAGACTATCTTCTCGGCAACGATACCAGCAAAACAAAAGACCCTGCCACAGATGATGAAATAAAATTTGCCCTCTTCAAAGGAAGTGAGGGCATAACAGACGAAATGTACGAAGAAGTAAAACGATTTGCCGAAATGGTAAAATTAAGAGAAAGCCAAAAGAAAGGAAAGAAATGACTATTGAAGATTTGCAAGATATTGCCGATGAAGACGGCATTGAAATAATGACTGCTGACTTTCCCGAGTGTAGCTCAATGTCCATTATGACAGAAACAGGAGAATGTTTTATCGGCATGGATAGTCACCAAGAGAGCAGCGCCGAAGAGCTTGTCAGAACAGCTCACGAGATTGGCCATTGCGAAACAGGAGCTTTTTACAACAGATACAGCCCGTTCAACGTTATCGAAAAGCAGGAGCGCACCGCCGATAAATGGGCGGCACTTAAACTCATTCCGCCTCGCAAACTGCTTAAAATGCTGCATTGTGAATATATTGAGATGTGGGAAATTGCCGAGCATTTCGGGGTCACAGAAGAGTTCCTGCGGCGGACAATTGAAATATATGTTACAAGCTGGATTTTGGAAAGAGCATAGCCTTAACGAATTTCAGCTTCATAATAAAATACAAACAACAATATAATACGTATTGATATAATACGTATTATATGATGTGTATTGACATAATACGTATTATATGCTATAATATAACTGTGAGGAGGTGGAGTGTATGACGTTTAAAGAGTTGGAAAAACTACTTAAGGCTGACGGTTGGGAACTCAAGGAAACAAGAGGCTCTCACTTCCAATACACTAACCCCAACAAACCCGGAAAGGTTACAGTGCCAAACCACAAGGGCGATATACCAAAAAGCACAGCAAACTCAATACTTAAGCAGGCAGGGCTGAAATAAGCCCCTGCTCCTGCCTCATATAAGAAAGAGAGGTAATAATTATGTTATCAGTATATCCTGCATGCTTCTACAAGGAAAAAGACGGTGCATACTCTGTCATCTTTCCGGACCTCAATCACCTTTCAACATTCGGCGATAGCTTACAAGACGCTATGGAAATGGCAGTAGATTGCCTTGCAGGTTATCTCTATTCTGCAAAGCAGGACGGCGAAACAGTTCCCTCACCATCGGAACCGTCCGCCGTAGATGTCAATTCAGAACTTGATGAATACGAAAGCGCTTTTGTAAACCTTGTTTCGGTTGATGTTGAGGAATACGCAAAAAAGCACTTTGAAAAATCCGTAAAGAAAACACTTACTATCCCCGCTTGGCTCAATGACCTTGCAATAAAGAATAATGTAAATTTTTCACAAACCTTGCAGAACGCTCTAAAAAAACAACTTAACGTATAAAAAAAGCCCCCTGTCTGCGCCAACAGACAAGGAGCTTATGAGGTATGATATAAACCAAACCCTGCAATTTGATTATATCATACCTCTTTTAAAAATTCAAGAGGAGGTATTATTTATGTCAAAAAAATCATATTCCAAACGCCCAGACGGGCGGCTTCAGGCTAAAATCTCCATAGGCACGGAAAACGGCAAGCCAAAGTTCAAGTACATATACGCAAGCTCTGCAAAGGAGCTTGAAAGAAAAGTAACCGAGCAGAAAATAAAGCTTTGCAAGGGCATAGACCTTTCCGCAGAGCGTGACACGTTCAAGGAGTGGGGAGAGCGCTGGCTCAGAGCGAAGCGGCTTTCCGTATCAAACGGAATGTATATGGCTTACAAGTCCCATTTTGATAAAATGGAGTCGTTGTATTATATGACAATATCAAAAATAAGGACAACAGATGTGCAGGAGGTTATTTTCAGCCACTCCGAACTGTCTAAGAAAACGTTGAAAGGCCTTAAGCAAAGTATTGAGCAGATTTTACAGCTTGCCATTGACAATCGTGTTATGGACTTTAATTGTGCAAAAGCGGCAGCGCTGCCCAAAAATGCCGCAAGTCCGAAAACAAGACGAGCGCTGACCGATGAGGAACAGCACTGGATAACAGATACTCCTCACAGAGCGCAAACCGCCGCAATGATCATGATGTATGCTGGGCTCAGACGCGGCGAGCTTATCCCCCTTACATGGCAGGATATAAACCTTTCCGAAGGCACAATAACCATAAACAAGGCTGTGGAATTCATTAACGGCAAGCCGTCGGTGAAGCCCTGCGGCAAGTCTGACGCCGCTATGAGGACGGTATTTATCCCACAGAAGCTTGTTGAATATCTTGAAACCGTCCCGCATACGTCAATGTTTGTCTGCTGTTCCGCCAAAGGAACAATGCTCACCGACATAGGCTGGAAACGAATGTGGAACAGTTACCTTGCCGATCTGAACATAAAATACGGTGATTTCTCAGGCTGTGTTGAGCTTGGGGGCAAAACCCCCGGCAGTAAATTCATTCCTTCCAAAATACCCTTTGTAATACCGAGAATTACCGCTCACTGGCTCCGCCATACTTTCATAACACTTATGTATTTTTCGGGTGTTGATGTTCTCACCGCAAAAGAACAGGCAGGACACGCCGACATAAGAACCACCACAGAAATTTATACTCATCTTGATTCTGTTTACAAAAAGAAGTCAATGAGCAAGATGGATGAATATTTACGGGAAAGAAACGCATAAACAATAGTTAGAAAACTAACTTTGACGCCCTTTTTGACACCCTAACTTGTCCCAAAACGTCCAAAAACACCCCAAAATATCCAAAAATTAGAATTTAATTCACAAAAGAAAAAACCGCCTGAACTCACTGTTCAAGCGGTTTTATGCGATTTTAGAACTGGCGCGCCACAAGGGATTCGAACCCCTGACCTTTTGGTTCGTAGCCAAACACTCTATCCAGCTGAGCTAGTGGCGCAAATTTCTTCAAATCACTTGATATATTATACCCTAATGTGCTATAATTGTCAATAGGTTTTCAGAAATTTTTTTGGAGAAATGGGAAAATGATTAAGGAACGGACGAAAGAACTGGAAAAAGAGTTTAAAGAAGAATTCAGCAAGGAGCATATTCACCAGGTTGAGCAGGACTTGGTGAAAAACGCAAAATCCGCAGGAAAATACACCATTGTTTTTCTGAAATGGCTGCTTATCGGCATAACAACAGGGCTTATAAGCGGCGTTGCAGGCTGTCTTTTCCACATCGGAATAGAGTCGGCAACGGAGCTTCGCACCGCAGAGCCTATTCTCATACTTTTCCTGCCCATAGGAGGACTTGCCATTGCGTGGATTTACGACTTTTTCAAAATGAAAAACGTAAACGGCACGGATTTTGTCATCGACTCCATACGAAAGGACGGACGAGTGCCTATTCTTATGGCGCCTGCAATACTGCTGGGAACAATACTCACTCACCTTTTCGGCGGCTCGGCAGGACGTGAGGGAGCGGCGCTTCAGCTTGGGGGCAGCCTTGGCTCACAGGTGGGAAAGTGGTTTAAGCTTGATGAAAAGGATATGCACGTTGTGGTTTTCTGCGGAATGTCGGCGGTTTTTGCCGCACTTTTCGGCACTCCTCTTACCGCCGTTATTTTCGTAATGGAGGTAATAAGCGTGGGAATTATCTACTATTCCGCCATACTCCCCTGTCTTGTTTCCTCGGTAACCGCCTATCTGCTGTCCCTTTGGGCGGGAATAAAGCCTGTCCGCTTTGAGCTGGCGGCAGTGCCCGATTTTGAGGTGACAAGTATCCTGCAAACTCTTGCTCTTGCGGCATTGTGCGCCCTTGTAAGCATAGTTTTCTGCATTGTAATGGCAAAAACCCACCACCTTTTCTCCCACCTTTTCAAAAACTCCTACATAAGAATTTTTGCAGGTGGTATTTTAATAGTGCTGCTCACCGTCATTGTGGGAAACCAGTCCTACAACGGCGCAGGAATGAACATTGTGGATAGGGCAATACTTGAGGGACAGGCAAATCCTGCCGCATTTCTCCTTAAAATAATCTTTACGGCAATAACAATAGGCTGCGGCTTCAAGGGCGGCGAAATCGTCCCCACCTTCTTTATAGGGGCAACCTTCGGCTGTGTAATGGGACAGCTTCTTGGTATGGACCCACGCTTTGCCGCCGCAATGGGACTTGTGGCAATGTTCTGTGGCGCAACAAATACGCCTATTGCCTCGATTTTGCTCAGCGTGGAGCTTTTCGGCTCAAAGGGCGTGGAGTTTTTCGCAATTGCCTGCGGAATAAGCTATATGCTTTCGGGCTATTTCAGCATTTATTCCAGTCAGAAAATCGTATATTCAAAGCTGAAAGCCATTTATGTAAACCGTGATACAAGGCATTGATTATGCCGCAATTTTCTATTGCAAAAAAATCCGCTTTGTGATACAATATTTATAAATTTGTAAAAAAGGACATTTTAATATGAACAGCATAGATTTATCGCATAAAAAACGTATTGTTATAAAGGTAGGCACCTCTACCCTTGCCCACAAAACGGGAAATCTCAATATAAGACGGGTGCAGAAGCTTTGCGAGGTGTTTTCCGACCTTAAAAATTCGGGTCGGGAAATTATATTCGTTACCTCGGGAGCAGTGGGAATAGGCGTGGGCAGAGCAGGACTTGCGGCTCGCCCTAAGGATATGCCCACAAAGCAGGCATGCGCCGCAATAGGCCAGTGCGAGCTTATGAACATTTACGACAGGGAATTTGCAAAGTACAACCACACGGTAGCGCAAATACTTATTACCCGTGACGTTATCAGCAATCAGACCCGTCATACCAACGCAAGAAACACTCTCCACCGACTGCTTGAAATGGGCGTTATCCCCGTTATCAACGCAAACGATACGGTTTCCATAGAGCAGCTTGACTTTGACGAAAACGACACCCTTTCCGCAATGGTAGCGGGACTTGCAGACGCAGATTTGCTGGTTATCTTAACGGACGTGGAGGGGCTTTACGACAAGAATCCAAAGCTGCCCGACGCAAGGCTTATTCCCGTGGTTGACAAAATTACCGACAGTATGATAAGTGCCGCAGGAGAAAAGGGCTCCGAGCTTGCAAGCGGCGGTATGCTCACCAAGCTTGAGGCGGCTACAATCGCCAAGGAAAAGGGCATACCCACGGTTATAATCAAGGGAGAAAATCCCGAAATACTTTACGATTTGTTTGAAAACAAGGCGGTCTGCACCGTTTTCACGGCAGAGGAGGAAAAAATATGAGCTACATAGAGGAACTGGGAATTGCCGCAAAAAAGGCGGAGCGTGCTGTTTCGGGCATTTCCGTGGGAGCAAAAAACGCCGCTCTAAAGGCAATTGCGGACAAGCTTACCGCAAACAAGGAGCTTATTATAAAGGAAAACGCAAGGGACATTGAAACTGCAAGGGCAAACGGCATGAGCGAGGCAATGCAGGACAGGCTTACCCTTACGGAAAAGCGCATTGACGCTATGAGCGAGGGTGTGCTTCAGGTAATGGCTCTTGACGACCCAATCGGCGAGGTGCTTGGCGGAAAGGATTTGCCCAACGGACTGCACATTGTTAAAAAAAGAGTGCCCTTAGGAGTTATCGGCATTATCTTTGAATCCAGACCCAACGTTACCGTTGACGCAGCGGCGCTTTGCCTTAAGGCAGGCAACGTGTGCATTTTAAGGGGCGGCAGCGACGCAATCCACTCCAACAAATGCCTTGTAAGCCTTATGCGTGAAGCCTTAAAGGAAACGGGAATTTGCGAGGACGCAATCGCCCTTGTGGTTGACACCTCAAGGCAGGTTGCAGGCGAAATGATGAAGCTTGACCGCTATATCGACGTGCTTATCCCAAGAGGGGGCGGCGGACTGATAAGCTCCGTTATGCGAAATTCCACCATTCCAGTAATTCAGACGGGAGAGGGCAACTGCCACGTTTATGTTGACCGCTTTGCGGATATTGATATGGCGGTGAGCATTGTGGACAACGCAAAGACCCAGCGCCCCAGCGTGTGCAACGCAATAGAAAACGTGCTTGTTCATAAGGACGTTGCGGAGCAGTTTTTCACCGCTCTTGCAAAGAAATGGGACGGAAAGGTTAAGTTTATCGGCGACGAGGAAACCGCAAAATACGTTCCCGTTGAGCATATCGCAACAGACGAGGATTATCGCAAAGAGTTTCTCGATTACGTCATTGCCGCTAAGGTGGTTAAATCCATTGACGAGGCAATCGACCATATAAACACCTTCGGCACAAGGCACAGCGAATGTATTGTCACAATAAACCTTGACAACGCCGAAAAATTCCAGCAGTCCGTTGACGCAGCGGCAGTTTACGTCAACGCAAGCACACGGTTTACAGACGGCTTTGAGTTCGGTTTGGGAGCGGAAATCGGCATTTCCACACAGAAGCTCCACGCAAGAGGCCCAATGGGACTTGAAGCCCTTACCACCTACAAATACCTTATCAGCGGCAAGGGTCAGATAAGGCAGTAACCCGAAAGGAAAGCTATGGCAAAGAAAAACAAACGGAACAATAACAGCAAAAATAAAAACAATACGGCAAAAAAGCCCGAGGCAAAGCTTAACGAGCCAATAATCCCCGAGGAAAAGCCTGCCTCGGAAAATTCTCCTGCCCCCGAAAAGCCACAGGCAGCGGAAAAGCCTGCTCCCAAAAGCAAGCGCAGAAAGCAGTCTGCGGCAAAGCCCGAAAAGCCCGCTCCAAAGGAGCACAAGGAGCATAAGGAGCACGAAACCGTCCTTTCTTCTCTTGCTGGGGCACTTGACGAGGATTACGGCGAGATCGAGGAGGTAATGTCCCCTCAGCCTGCTTCCGAAGCCACCAAGACAAAATACCCCGTAAGTCAGAAGCTTTTCTTCTGCGTAGGACTGTTTATTCTTGCAATGGCTATTGTGGGAATTGTTTCCACCGTAAACTTTACCGCCAACTTTATCGGGGAAATTGCCGACCAGACGGCGCTGAAAAACGAATTTGCGGTGTTTGTTTATCCAGTTGTTGCCTCCGACCCTCCTGCCTTTGAGAATATAGAGGATCTGCCAAGCTCCACTATTATTAACTGCTCGATTTGGCAGATAGTTTTAAGCGGAAATACCGAAAACTACGAAATTGTGGACGAATATTTCATGTCCGTCCCCGAAATAGACGTTGAAGCGGCGGCGGCTTCATTGTTCGGCTACGGCTTTGTTATGGAGCATCAGACGGTAGGCTTTGGCAATACCGTGTTTGAATACATTGCCGATACAAAAAGCTACACCGTTCCAATTAACCCCACCCTGAACTCCTATTCCCCACGCATAACCGAGCTGTCAAACGTGGGCGAGCTTTACACCGTTACCGTTGAATATATGCCTCCAAGCGCACTGGCAATTGCAGGCATTGAAACGGAAAACGACCCCGACAAGACAATGATTTACACAATCTCAAAGTCCAAGGGCAAAATGACAATCAATTCGATCAGACATACGGTAGCGGAGGACACTCCAAGCGAGTATTGATAAACTATGCTTAAAATAACCACCTTCGGGGAATTTTCCTTAAGCAGCGAAAAGCATACCCTTACGGAGCAGAATAAGCGTTCACGGAAAATGTGGACGCTTCTGCAATATTTTATCGCAAATCACAACAGAGAAATATCCCAAAATGAGCTTATCGAGCTTTTATGGCCCGAGGGAGAAAGCGACAACCCGTCAGGTGCGCTGAAAACACAGCTGCACAGGCTGAGGACTGTGCTTGAGGGGCTTGAAACAGGCGAAGAGGTCATAATCAGCACTCTTGGCGCTTACGCCTTCAACAATAAGCTGCCCCATGAAACGGACTTTGAGCTTTTTGAGGAATACCTTGAAAAAAGCGGCGGCGATATTCCCGACAATGAGCGCCTTGAATATCTCTTAAAGGCAATCGCTCTCTACAAAGGGGATTTTCTCCATAAATCCGCCCTTGACCCGTGGGTAATGCCCCTTAACGCATACTACCACTCCCTTTACACAAAGGCGGTGAATCTGGCAAGCGACCTGCTTTACAAAGCAGGAAGAAAGCAGGAAATGGCGGATATATGCAGGAAAGCGGTTATAATCGACCCAATGGACGAAGCTCTCCATTGCAGGCTTATAAAAACGTTGGGAGAACTGGGAAATACAAAGGCTGCGGCGGAGCAATACCGCTATGCAACCTCTCTGCTTCTTGACCAGGGAATAACTCCCTCGGAGGAGCTTACCTCACTTTACGGAATTACCTTTGCGGAAAAGGACAAGAGCATAAGCCATATTTCCGACGTGCGTAAGCGCCTTGACGAAAGGGAAATGCCAAGAGGCGCATTTTTCTGCCAGTTTGAGCTTTTCAAGCACATTTACCGCCTTGAAATGCGTGACGCCGAAAGAAGCAAAACCCCCGTTCATCTCTGCATACTGACTATTACGGCGGCGGACGGCAGTATTCCCGAGGGAGCGCTGCTTAAAAAAGTCTGCGACAGGCTAATTGCCGCCGTAAGCGTTTCTCTCCGCACCAGCGACGTTTACACAAGAAGCAGCGCCGCTCAGCTTGCACTTCTGCTGCCAAATACCACGGAGCAGACCTGCGTAAAAATAATCGACCGCATACTGAGAAAATTCAAGCACGATAACCCAAGAGCAGCGGTTAAAATAACCGCCGAATACGAAATCCTACAAGCGAAAGGCGTTCAATGAACTACAAAACAATTGCCGCACTAAGCGAAGCAAGCTTTACCGAGAAAAAATCCGAGTTTATCGGCTATATCTGCCCCGTTGAAACGGAGGAGGAGGCAATCGCCTTTATAAACGAAATAAGGGCAATGCACCGCAAAGCCACCCACAACTGCTACGCCTACATTCTCCGCCATAACAACACCGCCCGTCATTCCGACGACGGAGAGCCCTCGGGCACAGCAGGAGTGCCAATGCACGAGGTGCTTGCAAAGGAAGGGCTTACGGACGTTTGCTGCGTGGTTACACGTTATTTCGGCGGTATTCTGCTTGGCGCAGGGGGACTGGTGAGAGCCTATTCAAAGGGCGTAAAAATTGCAATAGACTCCGCAAAAATTAAGAATATGTGCGACGCCTGCGAAATTGAAATAGGGCTTGATTATTCCCTTTACGGCAGAATAGGGGCTACCTTTGCGGAATATGACGCAAGAATTGCAGAGGAAAGCTTTACGGACAGCGTGTTTATACGGCTTTTTCTCAGAGTTGAACAGGCGGAAAGGTTCAAGGCGGATTTGATTGAGCTTTGCAACGGCAGAATTTCTGTGCAGATTAAACAAACTATAAGCTATGATTTTGGCTAATGTGACAAAATGTAAAAAATCCTCTCGAAAAAAAAGGAGTTTCGAGGGGGTTTTTAGTATTTATATATGCAAGAAAAAAAGAAAGGCGGAATGTAAATGCTTTTAAGAGAAAGAGTTATCGAAAACGAAAACAGAACCCTTTCTGAATTCGCCTGCCGCAGTATTGACACCAAGGGCAGACTGCACGAGGAAAAGCCCTGCGATATAAGAACCGACTTTATGCGTGACAGGGACAGAATAATCCATTGCAACTCCTTCCGCCGACTTAAGCATAAAACACAGGTTTTCCTTATCCCAAAATCCGACCATTACAGAACAAGACTTACCCACACTCTTGAGGTAGCCCAGATTGCAAGGACTATTGCAAGGGCAATGTGCCTTAACGAGGATTTAACCGAGGCAATAGCTTTAGGACACGATTTGGGGCATACACCTTTCGGCCATGACGGAGAGCGGGTGCTTGATTCCCTTGTGCCCGACGGCTTCAAGCATTATAATCAGAGCGTCCGTGTAGTTGACATTATCGAGCGTGAGGGCGCAGGACTTAACCTTACCTACGAGGTACGGGACGGCATAAAGTGCCACACAAATATGACCGCCCAAACCCTTGAGGGCGTAATTGTCAAGTACAGCGACCAGATCGCCTACATAAATCACGATATTGAGGACGCCATAAGAGGGGGAGTTTTAAAGCAGGAGGACCTGCCCGAATTTCCCGTAAAGATTCTTGGCGCAACCAAATCCGAGCGCATTACCTCTCTGATAAAGTCAATTATTTCAAGCAGCACGGACGAAATACGCTACGACGAGGAAACACAAAAGGCTCACGACCAGCTTAAAGCCTTTATGTTTGAAAAGGTTTACCTTGCTCCCGCAACCAACATTGAAAAGCATAAGGCGTGCAAAATCGTTGAATATCTTTATAAGCATTACTGCCAGTTTCCCGAGGAAATGCCGTCCCTCTATCAGCGTCTTGCAAAGGACTGGGGCACGGAAAGAGCGGTCTGCGACTTCATTTCGGGAATGTCCGACGATTATGCGGTGGATATTTACAAGGAGCTTTGCATACCAAAATCATGGATATAATACTAATTCCTAATCTCCTTATAGACAAAGTCTATAAGGAGAGCCGCCTGAAAGGCGGCAAGTCAAAACCTATGGTTTTGACGGAATTAGTATTGAACGGCTTTCCTGCGGCTTCGCCGCACCCACCGCAAAGCGGTGGGCTCAACCTATAGACTTTGTCTATAGGTTGATTAGGAAATAGTATAAAATATAATGTATAAAGAGGTGATATTATGCCGCTGCCCGACGGCTTTCTTGATGAGCTGAAACTGAACAACGATATAGTGAGCGTAATGTCCTCTTACGTTAATTTAAAGCGTGCAGGCAGAGATTATGTCTGCTCCTGCCCTTTCCACTCGGAAAAAACTCCCTCCTGCCACGTTTATACCGAAAATCAAAGCTTTTACTGCTTCGGCTGCGGCGCAGGCGGAGATGTGATAAACTTCATAAGGCGCATTGAAAGCCTTGACTACATTGAAAGCGTACGCTTTCTTGCTCAGCGTGCGGGAATGAATATGCCCGAGGACGCCAGCGACAAAACCGCAATGCAGCGCACACGAATGCTTGAAATGAACCGTGAGGCGGCAAGGTTTTTCCGTGACCAATTGATTTCCCCACAGGGCGAGGAGGGCTGGCGGTATCTTATTGACCGTGGACTTACCCCAAACACCATAAAGCGGTACGGTCTTGGCTATGCGGTGGACGACTGGCACACCCTCCGATTGTTTATGAAAAGCAAGGGCTATACCGATTTCGAGCTGGCAGACGCCGCCCTTATTGCACGAAACAACAACAATTTCTACGATAAATTCCGCCACCGTGTAATGTTCCCCATAATCGACAGGCGAGGAAACATTATCGGCTTCGGAGGGCGCACTCTTGAAAAGGACGCTCCCGCAAAATACCTTAACAGCGATGAAACCTTGGTGTTCAAAAAGCGCTCAAACATATTTTCTCTTAATTTTGCTAAGAATACAAAGGAGAAATACTTTATTCTCTGCGAGGGCTATATGGACGTTATCGCCCTTAATCAGGCAGGCTTTACCAACGCAGTTGCAACTCTCGGAACGGCAATTACTCCCGAACAGGCACGGCTTATGAAGCAGTACTGCGACGAGGTGGTAATTTCCTACGACTCGGATGAGGCAGGACAAAAGGCTACAATGAAAGCCATAAACCTGTTAAGCGAAGCGGGAATTTCAACAAGGGTATTGCAAATGGACGGGGCAAAGGACCCGGACGAGTACATAAAGAAATACGGCGCAGAGGCGTTCCGGCTGCTTATTGAAAAATCCGGCTCCGCAATCAGCTTTGAGCTTGAAAAGGCAAAGCGAGGGCTTAACCTTGATACCGCCGAGGGACGTTCCGCCTATCTCAAAAAGGCGGTAACGCTCCTTGCGGATATTGACAGCAAGCTTGACCGTATGGTGTATATTTCGGACGTGGCAAAGCAATGCGAATTAAGCGTTCAGAACGTGGAGCTTGCGGTTGAAGATCAATTGCGGCGAAAGGGCTATCGTGCAAGGGAGCAGGAAAACAAAATGCTCCTGAACAGCCTGTCCGCTCACGACAAAATAAACCCAGACGCAGACAAATATCCCACCGAGGAAAAGGCGGAGCGTGGAATTATAGCCTACCTTTTCCACTCACCCGACAAGCTGAAAAAAATACTTGCACAAATTACCGCCGAGGATTTTCCCACGGCGTTTAACCGAAAGCTGTTTGAAACGCTGAAAAACCGCATTGAAAACAACATTTCAACGGATATATCCTCAATCGGCGGAGAATTTTCCGCAGAGGAAGTGGGAAGAATAATGAGTATTGTCAAGGAAGCGGATATTCTCCCCTACACAAACGAACGGCTGAATGATTATATAAGCGTGCTTGTCAATTTCAGAGAAACCAAGCACCGCAAGGACGCCTCGGAAATGACCGCCGCCGAATTGCTTGAATATATGGAACAACTAAAAAACAGGAAAAAATGAGAAAGGACCATAACTATGAACGAAAACGGAAAAACAATACTTACCGACCTGCTTGAACACGGCAAGGCAAACGGAAAGCTTACCACAAAGGAAATCACCGACGTACTGGAGGATCTTGACTTTGACGTTGACCAGATAAACAAGCTGTACGATGATTTTGAAAGCAACAATATCGACATTGTGGACGATTACACCATTGACGAGGACCTTGACTCCGCTCTTGATTTTACGGGAGAGGACGACCTTGACCTTGCAATGTCAACAGAGGGAATCGCCATTGACGACCCCGTAAAAATCTATTTAAAGGAAATAGGCAGAGTGCCGCTGCTTACCGCAGAGGAGGAAATCGAGCTTGCAACCCGTATGTCACAGGGCGACCCTTACGCAAAAAAGCGTTTAAGCGAAGCGAACCTCCGTCTTGTAGTCAGCATTGCAAAGCGGTATGTGGGCAGAGGAATGCAGTTCCTCGACCTTATTCAGGAGGGCAATTTAGGTCTTATCAAGGCGGTTGAAAAGTTCGACTACACCAAAGGCTACAAGTTCTCCACCTACGCTACATGGTGGATAAGACAGGCAATCACAAGAGCAATCGCAGACCAGGCAAGAACAATCAGAATCCCTGTTCACATGGTTGAAACAATCACCAAGGTAAAGAAAGCGTCAAGCCAGCTGCTCCACAAAAACGGCCACGAGCCAAGCGCAGAGGAAATCGCAAAGGAGCTTAATATTCCTGTTGAGCGTGTAAGAGAAATAATCAGAATTTCCCAGGACCCCGTTTCCCTTGAAACCCCGATAGGCGAAGAGGAAGATTCACACCTTGGGGACTTTATCCCCGACGAGGACGCTCCCGCTCCTGCTGAAGCCGCTTCCCTCACACTGCTCAAGGAGCAGCTTAACGAGGTGCTTAACACCCTTACCGACCGTGAGGCAAAGGTGCTTCGTCTGCGTTTCGGCTTGGAGGACGGACGTCAGCGCACTCTTGAAGAGGTGGGCAAGGAATTCAACGTTACAAGAGAGCGTATCAGACAGATTGAAGCAAAGGCGCTCCGCAAGCTCCGTCACCCGCTCAGAAGCAAGAAGCTTAAGGATTTTCTTGATTGATTAGGAGAAAAAATGCACATCACACTGGAAACAGACTACGCAATAAGAATAGTTGACCGTCTTGCCAAAAACAAGCTGGCGGCAAGTGTAAGCAATACTCCCATGCGCCTTGACGCAAAGACAATTGCCGAAAATACCGAAGTACCACTCCGTTTTGCGCTGAAAATCCTCCGCAAATTAGTTTCGGGGGACATTGTAAAAAGCTACAAGGGAATTTACGGCGGCTACGAGCTTAACCGTGAGCTGAAGGAGCTTTCGCTGTACGATATTGTGGAGCTTGTGGAGGGTACTTACCGTTTCAGCCGCTGCGTAAGCGACGATTACACCTGCACCTGCAACAAGGAGGACGAGCTGCCCTGCACCTATCAGAGAGTGTTCAGCGAAATATCCGACGAGGTTTGCAGTCTGCTGAAAAAACAGACCTTTGATAAGCTTGTTATGAAATAAAGCGCAGGAAAGGATTATACAGATGAATTCAACAGATATTCCTGTTTTCAACAGGGAAACACCCCAATCATTCCAATTTGAAAAAAAGCCCGAAATGAGAGAACAGGGCGACCTTATATTTGCCCTTGACATAGGCACAAGAACAGTTGTGGGAATTTTAGGCGAATACATAGACGAAAAGTTTTATGTCCGTGACTGCGTTGTTGTTCCCCATACAAAGCGTGCAATGGTGGACGGACAAATCGAGGATATAAAGCAGGTGGGAAAAATAGTTTCCATTGCCAAGGCCCAGCTTGAGGAGCGGAACGCCGTACGGCTCAAAACCGTATCCATTGCCGCCGCAGGACGGGCGCTGCGTACCGTTCAGACCAATATGGACTTTGACGTATCGGACAGGGACGAGCTTACCCCCGAATATATCCGCTCAATGGAGATTGAAACCATACAAAAGGCGCAGAAGCAGCTTGACGAGGACAGCAAGGGCAAAACCGTGACCTTCTACTGCGTAGGCCATTCGGTGGTAAAGTATCTCCTTGACGATTACAAGATAATTACCCTTGAGGGACACAAGGGCAATACCGCCACCGTTGAAATAATTGCCGCTTTCCTGCCAAGCGTTGTGGTTGAGGGACTGTATGCCGTTATGGATATGAACGGTCTTGAGGTAACCAGCCTTACCCTTGAGCCTATTGCGGCAATGAACGTTATTATTCCCCCCGAAATCCGCCTTATCAACATCGCCCTTGTGGACATCGGCGCAGGCACAAGCGATATTGCTATTGCAAAGGACGGCAGCATTTATGCCTACGCTATGGCTACAACAGCAGGGGACGAAATAACCGACGAGATAATCAAGGCCTTTTTCGTTGATTTTGACACGGCGGAAAAGCTTAAGCGTGCCTGCAGCACAGAAGACGACGTGGAATACCGTGATATTTTCGGCATTACAAGAACTGTTTCTCCCGCCGAAATCGTATCGAAAATACAGCCCGCCATTGAAAACCTTGCGGAAACTATATGCTCCTCAATCGTTCAGGTAAACGGCGCCGCTCCTGCGGCGGTTTTCCTTATCGGCGGCGGCGCTCTTACAAAGGGACTTACCACTCTTGTTTCCAACAAGCTTTCCATTGACGAAGCAAGAGTTGCTATAGGCGGTCACGACCTGCTGAAAAACATTGACACCTGCGGAAAGAAAATGGGGGCTGAATTTGTTACCCCAATCGGCATCGGCGTTACCGCCGTGCTTAATCAGGGCTACGACTTCTCGGTAATCACCCTTAACGATACAAAGGTGAGAGTGTTTGATACAAAGCAGTTAAGCGTTTTCGAGCTGCTTAACGTTGCAGGCTACAAAACCACCGAAATTATGGGTAGGTCGGGCAGAAGCCTTGCCTACACCCTTAACGGCAAGAAAATCACCTTAAAGGGCGGCGGACTTACTCCTGCGGAAATTCACGTCAACGGCAAGCCTGCGTCCCTTACCACCAAAATCACACAGGGGGACAATGTTATTATCACTCCTGCGGTATGCGGAGAAAATGCACATATTACCCTTGGCGAGGCAATCAACTGCGAAAAGTACAACACCGGCTGTATCACCTTCTGCGGCGAAAAGCACAAAATCGGCATTACCGCAAAGGTAAACGGCAAGGAAATGCCCCTTGATTATAACATTGAGCCATTAGACGAAATAGAAACCGAGGGAATACTCACTCTGGGCGACCTTATTCAGAGCCTTGGCATTGAAATGAGCGGCATTGACTATTTCGCCAACGGAATTTTAACCGACGAAAGCTATGTGCTTAAGGACGGCGACCTTATTTCCTGCTCACAGGAAAATATTTCCGAGGAAGAGCCTGTTCAGCCCCAATATGAGCCCGAAACAATAGCCCAGCCTGAGCCTGAGGAATACGAGGAAGAGCCTGCAAAAGCCCCTGCCGTTCCCGATACATACGAGGAAAATCTGTGGAAGGAAATAACCGTTACTCTGAACGACAGAAGGGTTACACTGCCCGAAAAGAAAGACCATACTCCCCACGTTTTCCTTGAACTGCTGAACTATATTGAAATCGACCCCAAAAACCCGCAGGGAGATATTTTGGTTATGCTTAACGGCAAGTCAGCCAACTACAACGATATGCTCCACGACGGGGACAATGCGGTAATCAGATGGCAGCCGAGGGTTATTCGATGAAAAAAGCGCTTTCCCTTTTATCCCTTGCCCTTGCCGCCGCAATTGCTTTAAGCGGCTGCTCCGAAATACAGTACCAAGCGGCGGTTACAACCACTCCCGCCACCGTTGCAACAGCGGAAACAAGTCCTGCGGAAACAACCGCACTTTACACAGATAATCTTGTGCAGACGGTGAAAATCAAGGAGCAGGCTTACAGCGAAACCTATCAGCTTGAGGGAAATACCACGGCTGAGGTTTATACCGCTCTTGACGGCTACGACGGGGACGGGTACATTCAGCTTACCAACAACAATATGGCGGTGCTTGCCGTTACCGTGCCTACCTCACAGTTTTATAAGATTACCGCCTATATTTGCTCCGCCGACTCGGTGGTTACTCTTATTACGGGCAATTCAGCCGACCGCACTATGAGCCCCGAGGGCTACGAAACCGTTCAGGGAGCGGTACAGGGGGCTTATTACGTCAGCGAAAGCATTGCCTTTAACCCCTTTGCCATTGACGGAGTTTACCTTAAATCGGGACTTAACTACATCACTCTCCAATGCGTTTCGGGAATTGCCTATATTGACAAGGTGACCCTTGAAAATGGCTCAACCTCTCCCGATTCAAGATACAATATCACCAACCGCCTTGTAACAAAGAATCCCACCCTAAAGACCCTCTGCACAATGAACTATCTCGTAAGCATTTACGGCAAGAAAACTCTTACGGGACAGTACGTTACACCCAATACAAACACCGAAATAAACGCCATTTATTCCTCAACCGCCCGCTATCCCGCCATAAGGTGCAGCGACCTTTCACAGTACAGCATTTACTGCAATACAAGCAATAAGGACGATATGACCGACCTTGACCTTGCGGTTGAATGGGCGGAAAAGGGCGGACTTGTAAGCTATTCATGGCAATGGTACGCTCCAAGCGACTCCAAATCCCACTACTATTCCGTAAATACCGACTTCAGCCTTGACCGTGCGGTAACGGAAAGGGATATTTCCATGAAATCAGTGGAGGAGCTGGAGGAGCTTTACGGCAAGGACGAAATCACAAAGGAATGTTACAGCCTTATTCTGGATATTGACAATATTGCGGAAAAGCTTGGCTATCTGGCTGAAAAGGACGTTACGGTGCTTTTCAGACCTCTTATGGAGGGCGGAAATTCATGGTACTGGTGGGGCGGCTCGGCGGACAGCTACAAATGGCTGTGGAGGCTGCTTGTTAACCGCCTTACCAACTATCACGGGCTTAACAATCTTATATGGGTATGGAACGGTGAAAACAGCGATTTTTACCCCGGGGACGAATACTGCGATATTATCGGCGAGGATATTTACAACCCCAGCAAATCCACCAACAACCCTCGCTTTATGAACACACGGTATTACTCGGTGGGGTATAAGGGTACGGCAATGACCGAATGTGCCGTTGTGCCAAGCCCCGACGATTTGTACCGTGACAACGCAATGTGGCTGTGGTTTGCGGTATGGCGGGGGGATTACATAATCAACGCAGACGGCAGTCTTTCCACGGTTTACAACAGCCTTGCAGACCTTAAATATGCCTATAACCACGAGCTGTTTGTTACAAGAGATGAATTGCCGGATATGGGTTCCTTTGGGATTGAGTAATCAAAAAGTAAGCCGTTTCGCAAAGGGGGCGGCTTTCCTTATTCCATAACCAGCAGAAAGAGGTATCACTATGAATTTTTCCCTTATCCCCCTTGCGGAAAAGGATATTCCCTTTTTCAAAGAGGAAATACAGCTTGCCTTTCAGAAAGGTTTTGAGGACGTTTTCGGAAAAACGGAACAAACTGTTCTCCCCGAAAAGGACATTGACCGCTCGCTGAATGCAAAAGGCTCTGCCGCCTACGCTGCGGTAATTGACGGAGAAAGAGCAGGCGGCGCTGTTGTTGTAATTGATGCGGAAACAGGGCATAATCACCTTGACCTGCTGTATGTGAAAACAGGCGTACAAAGCAGGGGCGTAGGAATTAAAATATGGAACGAGCTTGAAAGGCTGTACCCCGAAACAAAGGTGTGGGAAACCTGCACCCCATATTTTGACAGGAGAAACATTCATTTCTACATTAACAAATGTGGCTTTCACGCTGTGGAATTTATCAACGAAAAGCACCCCGACGATAATACTCCCGAGGATTTTATAGGGGACAGCGGAGAGGGAATGTTCGTTTTCCGAAAGGAAATGAGAAAATAATTTTAAAAAAATAAAAATTTTCCTGTTGACAAATGAACAATTCAGCAGTATAATATAGTAAATCGAAAATACCATATTGTTTTAAACCGTTGAAGCGGAGATAACGGTGTATATGCTCATACAGAGAGCCCGTGCAGGTGAAAGTCGGGTTGAAAACAGTGCATCAAATGGACCGCCGAGGGCGCAGTCAAAGGCTTTTGCCGAGTATTCTGCGACGTTATGACGTGCGTAAACCGTCAGGAGTATGATGGTACTCTGAAAGTGCGCAGATTTTCTGCGAATCAAGGTGGCACCGCGAGCATTGCTCGTCCTTGACATTTTATGTCGGGGACGGGCATTTTTATTTTCCCCGAAATTGAAAGGAAGTATCAGTATGATAAGACCAACCCTTGATGAAGCTCTTGAAATTGCGAAAAGCGGCGAATACAAGGTAATTCCCGTAAGCTGCGAGCTTTATTCCGACTGCGTTACCCCTGTGGAGGTGCTGAAAAGGCTGAAATACATCAGCAGGCACTGCTTTATACTTGAATCCGCCGAGGCTGACAAAAAATGGGGACGGTTTACATTTTTAGGCTACGACCCAAGCCTTGAGCTTACCTGCGCCAACGGAAAGCTTACAATGGGAATGGGAAACAAGGTGGAAATAGAAACGGACAATCCCGCCGAATACATAAGAAAAATAATCAAGGACAACAAAAGTCCACGTCTTGATTATCTCCCCGCATTTACGGGAGGACTTGTGGGATATTTTGCTTATGACTATATAAAGTACGGCGAAAAAAGCCTTAACCTTGACGCAAAGGACGAGGAGGGCTTCAAGGACGTTGACCTTATGCTTTTCGATAAGGTAATCGCCTTTGACAACTATCGGCAGAAGATAATCCTTATTGTGAATATCCGCTGTGACGAGTGTGAAACCGCCTACCACAAGGCTCAGGTGGAGCTGAAAAATATGAAAGAGCTTATCCTTAACGGCACCTCCTGCAAGGACACAGGCGGCAGGCTCACAAACGAGATTACTCCCCTTTTCGGCGAGGAGGAATACTGCTCAATGGTGGAAAAGGCAAAGGACTACATCATTGACGGGGACATTTTTCAGGTGGTGCTTTCGAACCGCCTTTCGGCAGGCTTTGAGGGCAGTCTTCTCGACACCTACAGAGTTCTCCGCACCGCAAATCCCTCTCCTTATATGTTCTATTTTTCAAGCGACGATATTGAAATTGCAGGCGCTTCTCCAGAAACACTTGTAAAGCTTGAAAACGGCACTCTCCACACCTTTCCCCTTGCAGGAACAAGACCAAGAGGAGCAACGGACGAGGCGGACAAGGCTCTTGAAACGGAGCTGCTTGCGGACGAAAAGGAGCGCTCGGAGCATAATATGTTAGTTGACCTTGGCAGGAACGATATTGGAAAAATCTCCGAATTCGGCTCGGTTAAGGTTGAAAAGTATATGGAAATCCTGCGGTTTTCCCACGTTATGCACATCGGCTCAACGGTAAGAGGAACGATCCGCTCTGACCTTGACGCCCTTGACGCAGTGGACTCAATTCTTCCTGCAGGAACACTTTCGGGCGCTCCCAAAATCAGAGCCTGCGAGATTATCAACGAGCTTGAAAACTGCAAGCGTGGAATTTACGGCGGCGCAATCGGATATATCGACTTTGCGGGAAATCTTGACACCTGCATTGCAATAAGGATCGCCTTTAAGAAAAACGGCAAGGTTTTTATCCGCTCGGGAGCGGGAATTGTTGCGGACAGCGTTCCCGAGAACGAATACAGAGAGTGCATAAACAAGGCAAAGGCGGTTGTAAACGCTCTTAACGCCGCACAGGGAGGTATTGACAATGATACTGTTAATTGACAATTTCGACAGCTTTTCATACAACCTTTATCAGCTTATGGGCTCAATAAACACGGACATAAAGGTTATCCGCAACAATCAGTGTACCATAGACGAAATAAGGGCAATGAGCCCAAGCCACATTGTACTTTCCCCCGGTCCCGGCTATCCGAAGGACGCAGGAGTTTGCATTGAGGCGGCGAGAACATTGGGCAAGGACTTCCCTGTTTTGGGCGTTTGCCTTGGACATCAGGCAATATGCGAGGCTTACGGCGCAACAATCGCCCACGCAAAGCAGTTTATGCACGGAAAGCAGTCGGCAGCTGAAATAGACACCTCAAGTCCCTTGTTCAAGGGTATGGACAAAACCCAGACCGTTGCAAGGTATCATTCCCTTGCGGCAAGGGCGGACACAATGCCCCAATGCTTAAAGGTAACGGCAGTAACGGAGGACGGGGAAATAATGGCGGTGGAGCATACCGAATATCCAATTTACGGCGTTCAATTCCACCCCGAATCAATACTTACGCCAAACGGCTATGACATTATAAAGAATTTTCTTGAACTATGAGAAAGGAGAAAGTCATGATTAAAGAAGCTACAATAGAGTTAATCAACAAACAGGATCTTACCTACGATGAAGCGGTAAAAGTAATGGACGAAATAATGAGCGGCGAAACCTCACAGGTGCAGACCGCCGCTTATCTTGCAGCCCTTTCCACAAAGGGCGAAACCATTGACGAAATAACAGGCAGTGCCTACGAAATGAGAAAGCACGCACTTCAGGTAAACCACGGACTTCCCGATGTTTTTGAAATTGTGGGAACAGGGGGCGACGGGGCAAAATCCTTTAACATTTCCACCACATCTTCAATAGTAATCGCCGCCGCAGGAGTAAAGGTGGCAAAGCACGGCAACCGTGCGGCTTCCTCAAAAAGCGGAGCGGCTGACTGCCTTGAAGCGATGGGAGTAAACATCAGCCTTACCCCCGAACAATGTACGGAATTGCTGAACGATGTGGGAATCTGCTTTTTGTTTGCACAGAAGTTCCATTCCTCAATGAAATACGTCGGACCTGTCCGCAAGGAGCTTGGAATACGCACTGTGTTCAACCTTTTAGGACCTCTTACCAACCCCGCAAACGCTGAAATACAGCTGATGGGCGTTTACAGCGAAAAGTTGGTTGAGCCTATGGCAAGAGTGCTTGCGAAGCTTGGGGTAAAGCGTGGAATGGCGGTTTACGGACAGGATAAGCTGGACGAAATTTCCCTTTCCTCGCCAACCACAGTTTGCGAATTTGAGGGGGACAATTTCAGCAGCTATGTTATTACCCCAGAGGAATTGGGGCTCTCAGCATGCAAAAAATCCGACCTTGAGGGCGGCACTCCCGAAGAAAACGCACAGATCACCTTAAACATTCTGAAAGGCGAAAATGGCGCAAAGCGTGACGCCGTACTGCTTAACGCAGGCGCAGGACTTTATCTTGCAGGAAAGGCAAAAACACTTTCGGAGGGCGTTAAAGCAGCCGCAGAGCTTATCGACAGCGGAAAGGCCCTTGAAAAGCTGAACAGCTTTATTGAAAAATCAAACTCATTCAAGGAATAAACTATGATACTTAAACAGCTTGCGGACTACGCAAAGGAACGTGTTGAAAAGGCAAAGGAAATAGTTACCCCCGATGAAATGGAAGCGGCGGCAATCAGACTTTCAGTAGGGGATAAGCGCTTCCTCACAACGCTAAAGAATAAGGATTTTTCCCTTATCTGCGAGGTAAAGAAAGCGTCCCCCTCAAAGGGAATAATCTCCCCCGATTTCCCATATCTTGAAATTGCGGAAAGCTACGAAAAAGCAGGTGCAGACTGCATTTCCTGCCTTACCGAGCCAAAACGGTTTCTCGGCTCAAACGCTATTTTTGATGAAATAAGAAACAGGGTTTCAATCCCTATGCTTCAGAAGGATTTTACCGTTGACGAATATCAGATTTACGGGGCGAAATGCTTGGGTGCTGACTGCGTGCTGCTTATCTGCGCTCTCCTTGACACAGGCACTCTGAAAAAGTATATCAGAATATGCGACAGCCTTGGCTTATCGGCTCTTGTGGAAACTCATAACGAGGAAGAAATAAGGTCGGCGGTAAGAGCAGGAGCGGAAATTATCGGCGTTAACAACCGCAATTTAAAGGACTTTACCGTGGATATTTCCAACTCTGCAAATCTCCGCAGGCTTATTCCCCAAAGTGCCGTTTTCGTGGCAGAATCGGGAATTACCTCCCCCGCCGACGCACAAATGCTCCATAAAGCAGGAGCGGACGCATTGCTTATAGGCGAAGCGCTGATGAGAGCCAAGGACAGAGGGGCGTTTATTTCGGAGTGCAGAAAATGACCAAAATAAAAATTTGCGGACTTTTCAGAGAATGTGACGCCGATTATGTAAATGAAGCAATGCCCGATTTTGCAGGCCTTGTGTTTTACGACAAAAGCAGGCGGAATGTTACAGACCAAACCGCCGCCCTTTTAAGAGAGCGTATCTCCCCCGAAATCAGAACAGTAGGCGTATTTGTAAACGAGCCTGTTGAGCATATCGCCGCCCTTTACAAAAGCGGAATAATCAGCATAATCCAGCTTCACGGCACGGAAAACGAGGAGTATATTTCAAGGCTGAAACAGCTTACAAACGCTGAAATCTGGAAAGCCTACAAGGTAAGCTACGAGGACGATCTAACCGCCGCAAGACAGTCAAGTGCAGACAAAATTGTACTTGACAACGGCTACGGCACGGGAAAGCGTTTCAACTGGTCGCTGCTGGGCAGAGGAATGAGCAATATGATTCTTGCAGGAGGGCTGGACAGGAAATTGAAGAGCACAGAAAAGATTACCTCCCGAGTATTGAAGGAAGTGGAAGA
>JBJERI010000234.1:0-7324 GCA_051882195.1 Ruminiclostridium sp.
CGGCAATGCTGGCAAGAAGCCGCTGGTCGCTGCTTATTCTGGATTCGATTTCGGTTGCTGCTTCGTTTACAGAATCGTTAAGGGTATCAAGGCAGGCCTGCTCCTCCATTTTGCTTATCATATAGGATATAACGCAGGAGCAGGAGATTATTGCCACCATAACAATCAATGTAAAGATAACTCTTTTGTAATTGCCGATGGAATCCTTTTTCATACGCAAAAAGTTCCTCTCTTAGTTTTGTGCAGCGAATAAAGCGTGATATTGGTCAGATATCAAGCCCCAGCAGCTCCGCAGCGTTTTTATAGAATATTCTGTCCTTTTCTTCGTCGCTTAAGGGCAGCCTTTCCACAAGCTCCTTTTCCATATACGACGGGTGCCACGGCAGGTCGCTGGCGAAAAGCACTCGGTCAGCGCCGTGAGCCCTGATTATTTCAAGAGCAAGCTTTTCATCAATCATTCCCACAGTAAAGGCGGTATCAAGCCATACGTTCTTTATTCCCACAAGGTATTTCATAACGCTTTCCCATGCGAACATTCCGCCCATGTGTGCGCCGATGAATTTCACCTTTGGAAAACGCTTTGCCGCTTCCGCAAGGTCATAAGGCATTGCGTGGCGCTCTCTCGGAGAGATAGGGTCAAAGCCCATGTGGATTATTACAGGCAGATTCAGCTCTCCGCATTTTTCAAACACCTTGTCCCAAGCGCTGTCAAAAAGATATACGCCCTGATAATCGGGGTGTATTTTTACTCCCTTTAAGCCAAGGGCTTTTATGCGCTCCACCTCTTCGGCGGCGTTTTCGGCGTATGGGTGAACCGAGCCAAAGCTGATTATATTGCCGTGGTTTACCTCCGCCGCCCAGTTGTTGATATTTTCCTGCTGAGTTGGCTTGGTTGCAATGGGCAGCAGAACGCCATAATCAATGCCCCATTCTGTTAGTTTTGCTCTTGTATCCGCTTCCGTGCCGTTGGTGTAGGGCGGAAAATCCGCAACGCTTACAAGCTTTGCCATTGCCCTTTCCGCTATGCTGTCCGTAAAAGCGTGAACGTGAAAATCTATGTACATTGTTTACCTCGTTAAGTCTGGCTGTCAAAAGAGCCGCCTGTTTTCTGCCTGCCGCCGTAATTCATATTGGAGTAATAGTCAAGTCTTTTTTTGTCCTGATTAAGGGATTCCAGCTTGTCCTTAAGCTCGGAGCGCACGGCTCTTACCCGCTCGTTGGCTCTTTTATCCCCCTCCATTACCTGACTGTAAAGGGACTGCATATTTATAGCGGCGCTTCTGATTTCCTTAAGCTCCTCGGGAATGTGGTTGGCGTTGAAGCCGCCGTTTATTATGGAGCGCAGGGTTTCCTGTTCCTTTTCGGGCAGCTTTTCAACGCTTTCATTAAGCGTAAGCTTTTGCTTTACAAGGGCGCTTATTATTTCCCCCCGCTCCTCAACAGTGGAATTAAGCTCCTCTACGGTGCTTTCAACGTCAAGGTAAAACAGCCTGTTTGTCACCTCAATACACCGCTCGAAAAGAGCGTTCATTTCCTCAATGGAGTCCGAAATATCCTTCAGCAATTCCTGATTCATAATTTACCTTTCTATATACAAGTCAAGGCGGAACTTTCGCTCCGCCTGTGTGTTATCTTGCCGCTCTGTTGCTGCGTTCCTGAGCTTCCATCTGCTCCTTTGTCATTGACGCGACCTGTGTGAATGCGTCCTTAAGCTCCGCAATCATTGGGAGAAGAGTTCTGATTATTTCGGTATCCTTTTTCATATTTGCACGGAGAATTTCTCTGTTGAAATAATCATAAAGGGAGTCTAAATTTTTTGACATAGGAATATCCATATCAAGCACCGAACGGAGCGCATTTATAATATCCTGTGATTTTACAAGAGCGTGGTTTGCGCTTTCAAAATCCTTCTGCTCAATGAAATAGATAGCTCTGTTCAGCTGTCTTTCGGTTTCGCTGTAAAGCTTCACAACAATTTCCATAGGGGTCATTGTTGTAATGGACTGTTTTTTATAAGCAGAGTAAGCATTGTTTACCATAATTTAATTCCTTCCGCGTTATTACTGTCCCATAAGCTGTGTAAGCGATGATGTCTGGGAGTTAAGGTTGCCGAGAGCCGATTCCATATTGGAGAACTGCTTCCAATATCTGTCCTGTTCCTTGTCGTATCTGTCCTGCAAAGAGGAAATAAGAGTTTTCAGGCTCTTTATTTCGTCGTAAATGCTGTTGTCCGTTGCAGAGGAGGTTGACTCAACGCCTGCCTTCTGAACAAGGATACCCTTTTCTTTTCTTTCGCCGGTGGTTTTTACCGCAGAGTCAAGAGCAGCGTTGAACTGGTTCATTATGCCCTTTTCCTTGTCGGCAAACAGCTCTGCGATTGCGTCTGCGTTCTTTTCAAAGGCTTCCGTAAGCTTCTGCTCGTCAAGCACAAGAGTGCCGTGCTTGGTCCAGTCGTCGGAGGTGGTAATTCCCATTGAGAACAAACCGAAGCTGGAGCCGTCCGCAAGGGTTGTGGTCTGGTAAAGGGTTGTTCTCAGCTTTGACATAATGCTTGTTGTAGCGGAGTCGTTGTAGAGAATACCTTTCTTAGCCATGGTTTCCCATTTTTCTTCCTGCTTTTCGGAAAGGTCCATATCCTCCTTATCATCGTCTGTAAGGAAGTAGTAATTGGAGTTGGGCTTTTCGCTGATGTAGCCGTAAACGTCCTTGATAAGCTGGTTGTAATCCTCAACGAAGCTCTTTACAGCGGCAATTGCGTCGCTGTAATCACGGGTAACGTCCGCTGTAAACTCTGTGCCCTGGGAGTCTGCGCTGAAGGTAAAGGTTGTTCCGTCAACGGTAAAGGAGTTGGAAGCGGTTTCAATTCTTTCGCCGTTTACCTCTATTTCAAGGTTTGTGCCCTGTGTGGTTGTGCCTGTTGCGGCGTCAATGCCAAGTTTTGCAAGCAGTCCCTCTGCGCCGTCCTCAAAGGTAAGGCTGCCGCCTGTGCCGTATTCGTTGGTGGCAATGGTGAAGCTGTTTGTAAGAGTGGTAAAGGACATTGTTACCCCTGCAGCCGACTCGTTAACCGTCTTCATCATATTCTTGATTGTGGTATCGCCGTCAAATTCAAGCTTTGTGCCGTTTATGGTAAAGGTGTACTTTCCGTCCTCGTTGGGAGTAAGTCCCAGCTCGGAAAGCTTTGTGGAGGAAGCGACCATTGTAGCCGTTGAAGCAACGGTAGTGCCCATTGAGTTTGCGCTGCCTGCCTTTGAGGAAACCGCAAACTGTACGTTCTCGGTAACCTCGCTTTCGCCCTCGCCTGTTGTTCTTGAGGCGGTGATGTTTGCGGCTGTTACCTTGTCGCCGCTTGTTTCAAATTCAACGCTCAGCTTTGTGCCGTCGCTGAACTTTACAGCCTCAAGGCTGTTTCTCATATTTGACGTGTTGTAGTGATTTACGATTTCCTGATTTGTTACGGTGCTGTCAAAATCGTCCTTTGAAAGAGTCTTTGAGAAAATCAGCTCCTTGTATGCCTTTGACTCGCTGTATGTTGCAGCTTTGTACAAATCGGGGTCAAGCTTTTCATTTTCCTCGTAATTTTCCTTGAACTTGGTGAAATCCTCGGTGCTTTCGAAGTCGTACTCCCAATCCTCGTAGCTTACATAATTGGGGTCGCCCTCAACGTCGGAAATTGTGCCCTCCTCAACAGCTTTAGCGTAAGCGGCGGTTTTGGAGGTTTCAAGAGCCTTGTCGTAGTATCTCTGATACTGCTCTTTCTGCGCCTTGTCGTAAGCCTCCGCAAAGAGAGCGTCCTTATCGGCGTCTGTTGCGGTTTCAAGCCACTTCTGATACTGCTCGTAGGATTTCGAGGAGTAAAGGTCGTCCCTTACCTGCTCGTAAAGGGAGTTTTTGGACTTATCGGTAATTTCGCCGTTTTCGTCCTTCATATCGTCAAAATAATCGTCGGATATGGTCTGGAAGGAAACTGTCTTTGTTTCCGTTCCCACACGGAAGGTAAAGGTGTTTCTGCCTGTTGCCAGCGATGTCATATCAAGGCTGTCTGAGTCCTTCATATTGCTAACGTTGGAGATTGCAACAGAGGTCTTTGAGGTAGAGGAGAAAACGCCGTTTGTATCAATGGAAACAAGTCCGTCCCCTGCGTTGGTTGCGCCGAAGCTGTCCTTCAGCACGGCGTTGATGTTTGCAATGGTTTCTTCCTCTGTTGCGCCGCCGTTAAAAGCGATATCTTCTGTCTTTGTACCAACGGTAATGGTCATACCGAAGGACTTGCCTGCATTTTCAGCTCCCGAATACTGGGACAGGTCGATCTGAGTTTCGGAGCTTAATGACTTTGACGTAAAGGTAGTTCTTGTTGCAACGTTGTTTACCTTTACCTTGTATGTACCTGCGTTTGCGTTTACGCCCGAAACAACGGAAACGCCGGCAGGCTTGGCGTCGCTGCCGTTTACCGACAGGTTGGCGTTGTATCTGCTGAAAAGGGAAGTACTCTTAAGGTTTGTGGAGGAGCTTAAGGTGTTGAAATACTTGTTTTGCAGATTGGTCATTTTTGTGATAATATCACGGTATGCCTCCTGCTGAGCCTGCAATTTCAGAACCTGACGTTCCTTTTTGGTGATTTTCAGCTTGGTGTTTGCGGTAAGCGCATTAACCATTGATTCGGTGTCAAAACCTGAATTCATACCGCTTATGCGGAGAAGACTTGAATTAGAAGCCATGACTTATACCCCCTGATTTTCTTTCAGCTTAAGCAGCGCCTGAATTGCGTCGGGTGAAACAGCCTCTGAGGATTCACGGTTTGCATTCTGCGCGTCACGAAGCTCGCTGCGGATTATTTTTACGTCCTTTGGTGCGGAAATACCGATTTTGACCCGTTCCTTGGTAATTTCCAGCACGGTGATTTCTATGTTATCCGATATTATAAGACTTTCATCGGTTTTGCGTGTAACTACTAACATTTTTGCGCTCTCCTTTATGCTTCCGTTTTTTCGGAAAGGTAGATGGGGAGTCTGAACTGGTAATCGTTGGGCAGAATTACCTGCGCCGCCAGCTTTTCGTCGGTATTTATAATAATGGGAGATTTCATATTTACGGTTGTCTGCTTGTAATCGGCGGGAACCTTTGCAATAACAAGACAGCGTGTTTTGCTGTTTTCATTTATTTTCAGCAGCGCTTCCTCGCTTTTGTTAAGGGTAATGCTGTATTGCCCGTCAATTATTGTAGGGTCGAAAACGATAAAGCAGGGAGAAATGTCGCTGAGTGACTGAAGCCACATGGGATATACGTTGTCGCCCAATGGACTTATAAGCGCAAATTTCTTTGCGTCCTCAAAGGCAAATACTCCGTTTGGAAAATCAAAAATGTTTTCTTCGCTTATTTCAATTTCGCCGAAATCTCTGGTGTTGATTTTTACCATTGCTAATTCCTTTTCCTTTAAACCTTAATGTCAAGCGGCGGGAAATAGTTCCATTCGCCAAGATATTCAATTGTAACGTCGGGGTTTTCAATCATTTCAAAGGTAACCGAGCCTCTTACAAAATCAAGAGGAACGACCTCCGTGTTCTGCCAGTCGATCTGAACGTTTCCTTTTCTCACGTTTACATCAGTGACAGCCTTATCGACCTGTATATCCGCATTTTCCGAGGGGTACCACACGGTGGTGGTGTCGGAGCGGAATTTGCTCTGAGTATTCTGTCTTGCAATATCGGAGGGTCTTACTCTGTCCTGAAGTGCGTTTCCTTTCTGCACCATGGCTCTTGTTGCCTGTTCGCCCTTGGAAATGCCTTTCTGCACCTCAACCTTGATAAAGTCGCCGATGTTGTATTCGCCGTAGCCCATACTTGACCTTGCGGCGTAGGTGTCGATATTTACTGCGCCCATATCGTACTGCACCTCAACTCCGCCTCTGTCCGTTGAAACAACGCCCAAGGGCTTGGGAGCGTGAGGATTCTGTAACTGTCCGGGATTTATGTTGTACTGAAGCTTTGCGTTGGTAATGCTGATTTCCAGCAGGTTAGGGTTTACCATTTCACCCACTCCTTATCCGATGAAGTCAAAAATGGATTTTGGTATTGTCGATGTACCCATCTGCAATGAAGCGTCGTAGATTGAGGTAAGTACCTTCCAGTTGGTAATTTCGCTTGCAAGGTCTGTTCCCTCTAAATCATTCTGCTTCGACATAAGGGTGTAAAGGTTGTTTGTAATTCTTTCCTGATTGAATTCTATAAACTTTTCCTGGTTGCCTATTTCGGCAATTGAAAGGGAAAGAGTTGTCTGTGAAGCGAAAAGCAGGTCCGCATATCTTGCAGCGCCTTTCTTGTCGCCGCTCTTTAAGCAGGCTGCAGCGTCAAGGGTAAGCTGGATAATGTTGTTTGCATAGCCTGTTGCAACGTCCTCGATTCCCACTGAGCCGTAGCCCTCGCTGTCATCTTTTGCGTTTATAACAGAAAAATCAGCGTCGGGGTCCTGTCTTGTGATAAGACCTGTTTCGGGGGAAACGGAAAGCTTTCCTGCGCCGAATTGTTCCTCGAAAAGCTCGTTGAGCATTTCAGCGTTGTCTTCCTTTGTTGCGCCGCCGCCGAACTCGATTGTTTTTTTATCTGCGCCGTACTGAACGGTAATTGAATAGGTTTCACCAAACTGAATACTGTCAAGGTCAAGAAAGGTTGTGGAGCTGCCAAGACCGCAGCCCAGCATTGCAGCGCCGTTAAAGGTAATGGGCAGTGCGGACTGTCCATCGATAGAATTGTCGTCCTCAACAGTCATACCGATACCGATGTCAAGATAGGAGCTTTTGCTGAGAGGGAAGCTGTTGGGGTCGGTATATTTATTGATTGAAATACCGTTGTATTTTACGGACTTGTCGCCGCTTTCGCTTTCCACGATCTCAAAAGCGTTGGTGGTGTTGTTTACGCCGCCGAAAATCCTTCTGTCCGCAACCGTAAGGTTCATAAGACGTACCATTTCGTCCGCAAAGGTTTCAATGGTATCTCCGATAATAACCTCCTCATCGGGACCCTGAGTGCCGTTTGCACCGTAGATAAGCTTTTCGTAGGTGCTCTGAACAAGCTCGGAAATGTTCATTATGGAGCTTTCCGCAGCCTCGTAAATTGCGTTGGCGTTGCTCAGGTTGGTCTGATAGGTTTCGGATTCAGCCATTGCCTTGCGCACCTTTAAGGCTCTTGCGGCTTCAAGGGGGCTCTGGCTTGCTCTTGTATATTTGCTGTTGGAGGTAATCTTGTTTTCAGAGGAATTGAGCCTGCTGTAATTCTTTTCAAGATTGCTGAGATAGCGTCTTGTTACCGTACTTGATGTAATTCTCATT
>JBJERI010000235.1:0-1543 GCA_051882195.1 Ruminiclostridium sp.
TATTTTTAATAACAATTCTTGTGGCAAGGCAAAGCTGAAGTCTTGACTGTAAAACGGCTTCTTCCTCGCCCATAATCTTGCAGCTGTCGTAGAACTTGTGGAAACGTGTTGCAAGCTCCAGAACGTATCTTGTAATTCTTGACGGGTTGTATTCCTTTGCAGCCTCGTTGATTTCCGTGGGAAGTGTTGCAATGTGTCTGATAAGCTCAATTTCCGCAGGCTCGGTGTAAACAAGCTTGCTCATTGGCATATCGGCAGGTGTAATTCCCTCGGAGGCAAGCTTTTCGATAATTCTGCAAATTCTTGCATGAGCATACTGAACATAGAAAACAGGGTTCTTTGAGCTTTCCTCGATTGCAAGGTCAAGGTCAAATTCAAGATGAGTATTTGCGTCACGCAGATTGAAGAAAAATCTTGCGGCGTCGATTGGCACCTCGTCAAGGAGAGAGGTAAGGGTGATTGCCTTGCCTGAACGCTTTGAAAGCTTGATTGTTTCGCCGTCACGGACAAGTCTTACCATCTGCATAATAAGTGCGTTAAGTCTGTTGGGGTCAACGCCTAAAGCAGTGAGAGCGGCTCTCATTCTTGGGATATAGCCGTGGTGGTCTGCGCCGAGAATATCGATTGCCATATCGAAATTACGGGTAACAAGCTTGTCGTAATGATATGCAATATCGGGTACAAAGTAGGTTGGAACGCCGTTTGCGCGAACAAGAACTCTGTCCTGATCGTCGCCGTATTCGCTGGACTTGAACCATACAGCGCCCTCTTTTTCATAGGTACATCCCTTTTCCTTAAGCATTTCAACGATCTGGCTTACACGGCCGCTGTTGTGGAGGGAGCTTTCTCTGAACCAGTTGTCGTACTTTATGCGGTATTTCAGCAGGTCGTCCTCAAGACCCTTAATGTTAAGTGGCAGAGCGTAGTCAACGAGAGCCTTTCTGCGTTCCTCCTCGGAGGTGTGCATATATTTGTCGCCGTAAATTTCGGCGAACTTTTCGGCGTGAGCGATAATATCTTCCCCATGATAGGAGTCCTCTGGCATTTCGATTTCAGCGCCGAAATGCTGCTGATAGCGGATATCAAGGCTAAGACCGAACTTGTTTACCTGATTTCCTGCATCGTTTACATAGAATTCACGCTCAACATAATAGCCTGCATACTGGAGCAGGGAAGAAAGGCAGTCGCCGATAGCGCCGCCTCTTGCGTTTCCGATATGCATAGGGCCTGTTGGGTTTGCGGAAACAAATTCAACAAGCACACGCTTGCCTGCGCCAAGGTCTGTTTTGCCGTAGTTTTCCTTTAGGTCAATAACAGAGGCCACCGTTTCGGCAAACCAAGCCTTTCCCACAAAGAAATTGAGGAAGCCCGGACCTGCAAGCTCTATTTTTTCAAAAACCGTTCCGTCAAGAACAGCCTCGTCAACAATCATCTGTGCAATTGCACGGGGATTCTGCTTAAGGGTCTTGGCGGAAACAAGGGCTGCGTTGCAGGAAAAATCGCCGTGGCTTATATCGTTTGGTATTTCCACCGTAAATGCAGG
>JBJERI010000236.1:0-1542 GCA_051882195.1 Ruminiclostridium sp.
TAGTGAAAAATTGACCCCATATTCCGTGTGGAATATGGGGTTTTTGGACAGACTGCAGATCCTCAGCGTCCTGAGGATCTGATACCTTACTTGAAATAAGCCTCATTACCTTGTCGTGGTAATCGGTATAAATCATGTTCCTGTTTTCTTCTGACAGAAGCATTCCGCTAATCCCCCGTTATTTTTGTTGGACGAATTCTGCAGATAACCGCCGCCTGCGGCATTAACGCCCACAGCCTCGTCATCAGTCATTTCGTCTGAATAACGGCTCTCAGTGTCCTTTATCAGTGCGTCAAGCCGCTTGTTTGCTGCAAATCCCTGATAGGCAAACAGTGATTTTAACGTTCTGTCCATAGCAAACCGCCTCGAAACATTTTATTTCCAGAACTCCCACCATCTCTTGCCGCCGGCAATATTCTCCGTAAGCTCCTCGGGAAGCTCGCCCTCTGCGTTAAGCTCGGCAAACATCTTCTCCGCGTCTTCGGCGGAAAGCTCCTTGCCCTCTGCCTTTGCCATTTCGATAAGCTCCTGCGCTGACTTTGCAGCCTTCAGCTTCTTAAGTAATTCCTGAATTTCCTTGTTTTCCATAGTAAGTTTCCTCCTGTAAAAATGTGCTTTGTATGTGCTAATGCGTGTTTGCAAGTGCAGTTATTGCTGTGTAAACTCACCTGCGTATTCCGCCTTTGCATCTGGTGCTGTAATAGTTCCTGCCGCCTGCAAGGTTTTCAATATCTTCGTCTGAAAGCTCGCCCTCTGCATTCAGCCTTGCAAAAAGCTCCTCTGCCTTGTCGGGAGCAATCTCTGCGCCCTCTGCCTTTGCCATTTCAACAAGCTCTTCAACCGACTTTGCCGCCCTCAGCTTTTCAAGCAGCTGCATATCCTTGTTTTCCACAGTAAATTTCCTCCTGTTGTATTTATTGTGATGTTCAGCCGATGCTTCTCTGCGTCAAGGCAGTCTAATGGTAGTAGGTTTGAACGGGGACCAGGGCAAATAGCCCCCGGCAATGTTTTCAATAGCTTCGTCCGAAAGCTCGCCCTCTGCATTCAGCTTTGCGAAAAGCTCCTCCGCCTTGTCGGGGGCAATCTCTGCGCCCTCTGCCTTTGCCATTTCGATAAGCTCCTGCACTGACTTTGCAGCCCCAAGCTTTTCAAGCAGCTCTTTGATGTTTACTTTTTCCATAGTAATTTCTCCTGTTGATATTAGTTAAACCCATTGGTGTCTATATCATGTCTCAAAAAGGAAAATGGGAAAAAGAATAATCCTCCCGCTATGGCGTCAAGCTCCTCCTCGGAAATCTCGCCCTCTGCATTCAGCTTTGCGAAAAGCTCCTCCGCCTTGTCGGGAGCAATCTCTGCGCCCTCTGCCTTTGCCATTTCAATAAGCTCCTGCACTGACTTTGCATCCTGAAGCTTTTCAAGCAGTTCTCTGATGTTTACGTTTTCCATAGTAAGTTTCCTCCTGTTGAAATTATGATTTGCCTGTGTATGCGTTATTGGCTCGCTCTGTGTGATTTTTGCCTTTCTGTTCTTTTATACGAAGAA
>JBJERI010000237.1:0-1542 GCA_051882195.1 Ruminiclostridium sp.
GAAAGGGAACTTTTGATTTCCTCAACCTTTGTGATTTTATCCTGGGGCAAAAGCTCTGCGTGATATTCGGTAATTCCAAGCTTCTCAGCCGTTTTCTCAGCTTTCATTGTGTTGTCGCCCGTAAGCATTACAACCTTGTCCATTCCGAGGGCTTTAAGCTTTGAAACCGCTTCCCTACTCGTATTCTTGATTTCATCGGCTATTGTAATGCTGCCTGCGTAAACGCCGTCAACGGCAATAAAAACCACTGTTTCACCCTCGGTATTTTCGGCGGAAATACCAAGTTTGTTCATAAGTTTGCTGTTACCTGAACAAATTTTTCTGCCGTCGATTACAGCTTCAATTCCCTCGCCTGCAATTTCCTTGTAGTCGCTTATTCTGCCTTCGTCAATGGCTTTGCCGTAGGCGCTTCTGATTGAAACGCCGATAGGGTGGCTTGAATAGCACTCGGAATAAGCGCCGTATTCAAGGAGCTGCTCCTCGGATATTCCCACAGCGTTTATCTTGCTTACCTTGAAAACGCCCTTTGTAAGCGTTCCTGTTTTGTCGAAAACAACCGCCTTTGCATTGCCTAAAATTTCAAAATAGCTGCTGCCCTTAACAAGAATACCGTCCTTTGAAGCACGGCCGATTGCGCCGAAATAGCTTAGGGGAATTGAAATTACAAGTGCACAGGGGCAGGAAATTACAAGGAAAATAAGTCCTCTGTTAATCCATTCGGGGAAATTACCGAGGAAAATGCCCGGTACAACCGCAATCAGCACAGCGCAGGCAACTACCGCAGGAGTGTAATATTTCGCAAACTTTGTGATGAAATTCTCTGTTTTTGCCTTTTTGTTGTCCGCATTTTCCACAAGCTCAAGTATCTTGCTTGCAGTGGATTCGCCAAATTCCTTTGTTACCTCAACCTCAAGTATGCCATTTACATTGATAGAGCCGGAAAGCACCGTATCCCCTGTCTGAACGTCTCTCGGAGCGCTTTCGCCTGTCAGCGCAGATGTGTCAAGGCAGCTTGAGCCGCTTATGATTTTGCCGTCAAGAGGTATTTTTTCGCCCGGCTTTATTACAATAACCTCACCTACGGCAACCGTTTCGGGAGATACCTTTCTTATTCCCTCGGCTGTTTTTATGTTGGCATAATCGGGGCGAATGTTCATAAGGTCTGCTATGGATTTCCGTGAATTATTCACTGCAATGCTCTGGAAAAGCTCGCCTATCTGATAAAACAGCATTACCGCAACTGCCTCGGGAAAATCCCCTATGGCAAATGCGCCAAGAGTGGCTATCGTCATAAGGAAATTCTCATCAAAAACGTTGCCCTTTGCAATATTTCTCGCCGCCGTAAGCAGCACTTCTCCGCCGACCACAATATACGAGGCAACAAAAACCGCAAGGGTGGCTATAAACTGCCAAGTGAATCCTACCTCGGGAGCAAGAATTTTGTTCATAATAAAGCCGATTATGAACAAAACGCCCGAAACTACAAGCTTTATTATGGTTTTCTTGGTTTCGCCGCTTTCCTCTCTGTTATGACCGTGCTCA
>JBJERI010000238.1:0-7302 GCA_051882195.1 Ruminiclostridium sp.
TAACGGAAATTTTATCCTGCTCCACCGCAAAAATCAGCTTCACATTGGGCATATCAAGATATTTTAATTCCTCCGAAATCTTTTCCACAAGAGCTTCGGCGGTTTTTTTTCGCATTTCGGAAATTTCTGAGGCTTTTTTCCTTACGGAATCCGCAAGCTTATGCCTTTCCTCAAGCATTGCCTCCAATATATCCTCGCTGTTGTTAAGCGTTTCGTATTCCAGCTTCCATTCCTCGTGCTGCTCGATAAGGGCATCGATTTCCATTCCGTACTTGCGCTTTGCACGAAGAATGTCGCTCATTCTTTCCTCTAAAAATGCAAGAGGATATTGCTCCCCGTCGCTCATTTTTGAGGATATTTCGCTTTTTATATCGTCAAGCTCCACAATAACGCTTTCAAGGCGCTGTCTTAACTCCTCGCAGCCATTTACATAGCTTGACATTTTTCCCATTTCATTGCAGGCTCTTTCGGAAAGACTGAGCGCTCCAGCTTCCTCGTCGCTGCCCTCAATACAGCCGTAAGCTGTACTCAGCGCACGCTGAATTTCCTCAAAGTTGCGGGCTTCGCTGAGCCGCTGTTCGATTTCGGCTTCCTCGCCCTCCTTGAAATTCAGCTCGTTAAGCTCGTTTATACGTTCCTCCAATATTTCAAGCTTTTCCTGCTTTAAATTGTTTTCTTCCTGCAAGGTCTTGATTTTCCGTGAAAGCCCCGAAAACTCTTTGAAAAGCTCACGGTACTGTTCAAGGCTTTCTTCAAGCTGACCGTAGCTGTCAAGGATTTCCCTCTGCTTGTCGTTGCTCATTAAAATCTGATTGTCGTGCTGTCCGTGAATGTCGATAAGTCCTGCGGCAACGTCCTTTAAAACCGCAACAGTAGCGGTTTTTCCGCAAATTCGGGCTGTACTTTTTCCGTCGGCGGAAATTTCCCTCTGCAAAAGCAGCTCGTCGTTGTCCGCAGTATAGCCGTACTCCTCTAACTTTTCCCTTACGCTGTCGGGAATGTAATCAAAAAGGGCTGTGATGTTCGCTTTGTCCGTTCCTGCACGGACAATTTCCTTGCTGGTTCTGCCGCCGAGAACGGCGTTAATTCCGCCTATAAGAATACTCTTTCCTGCGCCTGTTTCGCCCGAGAAAATGTTCAGTCCCTTTGTAAAGGAAATAACCGCTTTTTCAATTATTGCAAGATTTTCTATGTAAATTTCCTTCAGCATTCCTTGAACATTCCTCCTAAAGCATTTTTTTCAGTTTCTCGGTAAGGTCCTTTGCGTCCTTTTCGGTTCTCACCAGAATAAATATAGTATCATCGCCTGCAATTGTTCCCACCACATAATCAAGATTCATTAAATCAAAGGTGGCGCAGGCGGCATTTGCAAGCCCCGAATGACATTTCACGCAGACCGTGTTCATTGCATAATCAATGCTGACGACAGCCTGCTGAAATATGGTGGAAAACTGTGCGCTGTTTACCTTGTGCGCCTTGCAGTAGCAGTTTACGCCGTTTTCGTTAAGACTTTTTTCAAGGTGAAGCTCGTTGATGTCACGGGAAATGGTGGCTTGCGTTACATCAAAGCCTCTTTCACGAAGAATGGACTGCAAAGTATCCTGATTTTCAACTTCAAATTCCTTGATTATTGTCAGAATTTCAGCCTGACGCTTCTTTTTCATTTTATCACCTTATTATTTAAGCGGACGCATAAGCTTATTGTGAATTGAACTGTAAAAACTGTCACCGTCAAGGTCAATAAGATTAAGCGCCAGCTCCGATTTTGTAATAATTACGCTGTCCGATTCCTCAAAGGAAATTCCGTCATCACCGTCAATTGTAATGTAAACTCTGCTGCTTTCATAGCCCGAATACACTACCCTTAACTCCGTATCTCCACCAAAAATCATAGGGCGGCTGAATAGAGTATGAGCGCAGAGCGGGGTCATTTCAATGCAGCGCAAAGACGGGTCGATAATAGGTCCTCCTGCTGATAAGGCATAAGCCGTTGAGCCTGTGGGGGTACTGAAAATCATACCGTCGGCACGAATGTTTGAAACCTCGGCATTGTTGCTTTCAACCCTGAATTCGGGCAGCTTTGAGCCGCTATCCTTGTAGAAAACCACGTCGTTCAGGGCAGAAAAATGCAAATCCCCGTTTCCCCGCTTGATAAGCACGTTCATAAGCATACGGCTGCTTATGGAGTAATCTCCGTCAACAAGCTTTTTCAGCTTGTCCAGCTCGTCACATTCCAGAGTAGCCATAAAACCAAGCCTGCCTGTGTTGATTCCGAGAAGAGATTTACCCGTTTTTGCGGCGCGCTTTCCCCAGCGGAGAATTGTTCCGTCGCCGCCTATTGTAAGGAAAATATCGCAGGCGGCAATCTGATTTTCAAGCTTGTCGTAAACCACGTTGCCGCAGTCGAAAAAGTCCCTGTCCTTTTCGTTCATAAGGGGAACAATTCCGAACAAAAGCAGCTTTTCAACCACGGACGGAACTAACTTCCTGCTTTTTTCCTTTTTGAAATTGGTGCAAATCAATACCTTCATATTAACCTCAATTGCTAAGATAAATAAGAAATTCCCTGTTTCCGTCACCGCCCGTTATGGCGGATTCGGTTGTGCCCATAACGGTAAAGCCGCTTGTAATGCAGAATTGCTTTATGTCCTCAACAATGGACTGCTGAAGCTTTTTGTCCTTGATTACTCCGTTTTTGCCAAGATACTTTTTTCCTGCTTCAAACTGGGGCTTTATCAGCGCAACACACCTGCCCTTTTCCGACCACAAAGCCTTGATATAAGGCAGAATAAGCTTTAGCGAAATAAAGGAAACGTCTATACTGATAAAATCTGCTTTTTCGGGGATTCTCGCTTTTCGTATATCCGTATTTTCCAGGGAAATAACTCTGCTGTCCGCTCTAAGCTTGGGGTCAAGCTGTGAAGTGCCTACATCAACGGCATACACCTTTTTTGCCCCCTTTTGCAGCATACAGTCGGTAAAGCCGCCCGTAGAAGCCCCAACGTCAAGGCAAACCGCTCCATCAAGGTCAATTTCCCACAGAGAAACCGCCTTTTCAAGCTTAAGTCCGCCTCTGCTGACATATTTGGGCATTTCGCCCGTAATTTCAATATTGTCCGTATCCTCAACCATTTCGGAAGCTTTTGTGCATATTCTGCCGTTTATATGAACGTTTCCCTCTTTTATAAGATTTTGGGCAAGAGTACGGCTTTTTACAAGCCCACGCTCCGCCATTGCAACATCAATTCTCTTACTCAATTCCCTCTCCAAGTACAATTTCTCTCATTGATTCACTGTCAAGCTTATATTTTTTAAGCTGGCTTTCCACTTCGGCAAAACGTACAAATTCACTGTCCACGGCAATTACATTGTAAAAGCCTTTATAGCCGTATTCATTCAGCTTTACAAGCAACTTTTCCCCTATTCCGCCCTGTTTTATTCCCTCCTCAAAGAAGAAAATGCGCTCGTATTTCAAAAGCTTGGGCATTATTTCATCGGGTATGGGATAAACCTTTATAAGCTGTAAAACGTCTGTTTTGTCAGCAATAAGCTGTTTTGCGTTCATAGTTATGCGGCCGTATGAACAAACAAGAGTTTTGCTGTTTTGTTCATATATTTTACATTCAGGAACAGCTTCCTCCGCAGACGGAACCTGTTCAACGCCCTTGGGATAGCGCACAACTGCAATGCCTGTGGTTTCGTAAATGGCTTTATGAACGCATTTTCTCACTTCGTTTGCGTCTGCGGGAGAGTATATTGTCACGTTGGGAATTGTCGAAAGCATTGCCGCATCAAAAATACCCTGGTGGGTTTCTCCGTCCTCGCCAACAAAGCCCGCCCTGTCAACCGCAAGGACTATATGGAGATTTTCTATTGCTGCATCGTGGATTATCTGGTCGTAGCAACGCTGTAAAAATGTGGAATAAACTGCAAAAACAGGTATCATTCCCTGTGAAGCAAGTCCGCAGGCAAAGGTCAAAGCGTGCTCCTCCGCAATGCCCACGTCAAAAAATCTTTCGGGGTATTTTTTTGCAAAAAAGTTAAGCCCCGTACCGTATTTCATTGCGGCTGTAACGGCGCATATCTTACTATCATTTCCTGCTATTTTAAGCAGCTCTCTGCCGAATGCCTCGGAGTAGGTCAAACCCTTTGAGCCTGTTCCCGACTTTTTGTCAACACCGTGATACTGCCCCGAATTTTCCTCGGCAGGCTTGTAGCCCTTGCCCTTTTTGGTTTTAACGTGAACAATGCAAGGCTCGTTCATCAGCTTTGCAACCTCAAAAACCTCGGTCAGCTCCGCAATGTCGTGTCCGTCAACGGGACCAAGATATTTGAAACCCAGATTTTCAAAAATGTTGCTCTGATAAATGGCAAATTTTACAAGGTCCTTGGTAACGCTTACCGGCTTTGCCAGTTCTTTTCCGAAGGTAGTTCTGTTAAGTATTTCCTTGACCTTGTTTTTGGTGTCGTAATATTTGCGGCTGGAGCGCATTTGTGTAAGGTAAGAGGCAATTGCGCCTGAATTTTTGGAAATTGACATTTCGTTGTCGTTAAGGACGATGATAAGGTTTTTGCCGATTTTGGAAGCGTTGTTAAGAGCCTCATATGCCTCGCCACCAGTAAGCGCCCCGTCGCCGATTACCGCAACTACCTTGTGATTGTCGCCGTTAAGCTCCATTGCTTTTGAAATGCCAAGGGCCGCCGAAATTGAAATGCTGCTGTGTCCGCCGATAAAGGCATCGTGAACGCTTTCGCTTGGTCTTGGAAAGCCCGAAATGCCGTTTTCTGTTCTTAAGGTATTGAACCTTACTTTTCTGCCCGTAAGGATTTTATGAGTATATGCCTGATGACCTACGTCGAATACTATTTTATCGTAAGGAGTGGTGAAAACACTGTGAAGTGCCACAGTCAGCTCCACCGTTCCCAGATTTGAAGCAAGATGTCCGCCCGTACCTGAAATTACTTCAATGAGAAAGCTTCTGATTTCGCTGCAAAGCTGCTTTTTTTCCGCAAGCGAAAGGCTTTTAAGCTTTTCGGGCGATATATCGTCATTAAGAATCAAGCCTTCACAACCTTTCAGCCAACATAAGGAATGGGCATAAGCATAGCGATGATTATGCCAAGCAATGCGCCGCAAAGTACTTCAAGCGGCGTATGACCCAGCATTTCCTTTAAGTCCTTGGTTTCCTCGCCGGAATCCTTTTCGCTTTCGTCCTCGATTTTTTCTTCAAGCTTGTCAACGTGCTCCTCGTCAAGCTCGTCCACAATTCTTCTTATACGGTTGATTTCCTTTGCCTGAAGTCCTGCGGAGCGGCGTACGCCCGTTGCGTCGTACATTACTATCATAGCAAGCACCATAGCGAGGGCAAATTCCGTTGAAGCTATGCCCTGCGCCTTTGAAACGGCAATTACAAGCGCACATACAGTAGACGAATGGGAGGAAGGCATACCGCCTGCACCCACAATTCGCTCGGGATTAAATGTCTTATACTTAATCGCATATAAAGCAACTTTTATTATCTGTGCGGCAAGCCAGCTTATCAGTGCTGCCAGTAATACAAGGTTTATATAATTGTCCATCTTTTTACCTTCCAGCTTAGATTATTTATTTCTGTTGAGAAGTTTTTTTGTCAGCTCCTTAAGGAAAGCGCTGTTTTCCCAACAGTTTAAAATATCAAGTGCCTCGTTTGTAAGCTCCTCCGCTTTTTCATGAGCCTTTTCAAGTCCGTACAGCGTAACGTATGTAGTTTTTCCGCTTTGTGCATCGCTGCCGATAGGCTTTCCGAACACCTTTTCATCGCCCGTTACATCAAGTATATCGTCGACTATCTGGAACGCAAGCCCTAACTTTTCCGCATAAAGCGCTGCTTTTTGTACAGCCGCATCGTCCGCTCCCGCCGCAATGCAGCCCGAACAGCAGGCGGCTTTCAGCAAGGCGGAGGTTTTGAGGGAGTACATTTCAAGGAGTGCTTCCGCCGTATAAGGCTTTCCCTCGTTTTCGGTATCAATCTGCTGACCGCCTATCATACCGAAAACTCCCACCCGATGAGTTATTTCGGCGATTATTTTAACGATTTTTTCGGGTTCAAGCTGTGATTTTGCGATAACCTCAATAGGATATATTTCCAGTGCGTCCCCCGCAAGCAAGGCGGTTGCCTCGTCAAAAGCCTTGTGACAGCTGGGCTTTCCTCTGCGCAGGTCGTCGTTGTCCATACATGGCAAATCGTCGTGAATCAGCGAAAAGGTATGAATCATTTCCATTGCGCAGGCAACAGGAAGCGCCTTTTCAATGTCGCCGCCGCACATTCGGCAAAATTCCAGCACAAGCACGGGTCTTATTCTTTTGCCCCCTGCGGAAAGGCTGTATTTCATTGCCTTTATCACATTTCCCTGAGCCGTTTCCTCGCCGTTTATATAGGAATACAGCTTGTCCTCCACAAGAGCGATATATTTTTCAAGTGTTATTTCCTGCATTTTGTTCCCCGTCAGTCGATTTCCTCAAGAGTAAGCTTTGCGGAGTCAATCTGCTCCTTGCAGATTTTTACAAGCTCGGTTGCCTCCGAATAAAGCTTAACCGCCGTTTCAAGCGGCAAATCTGCCTTTTCCATTTCAATCGAGATTTCGTTCAGCCTTGAATATGCCTGTTCAAATGTCATTTTGAAGTCCTTTCCTCAACAACAGCCCTTACTTCTCCGCCGTTCATACGAACGGTGATTTTGTCGCCCTTCTCAAGCTCATCTGCGTTTTTGACAACGCTGTTGTCCTTAAGAACAATGGCATAGCCTCTCATTATTGTGTTGAGAGGGCTAAGAGCGTTTATCATTTCCGCCGCTGCTGCAAGAGAAGCGCTTTTGCTATCTAACAGCGTTTCCATACGCTGTTTAATCTGTTTTTCAACAAGCTCCAGCTTTTCGGAGTTTGCTTTGATTTTCTCCCTTGGAGATAATGCCTTTATGTGCTTGTACGCAAAGTCAATGCTTTTTTCAGCGCCTTCAAGCTTTCCCTTAACCGTCTTTAACAGCCTTTCCATAAAGCTGTCAATCCCCGCTTTTATTGCCTCTTTATCGGGAACTGCAAGCTCTGCCGCCGCCGATGGAGTAGGCGCTCTCAGATCCGCAACAAAGTCTGCAATAGTAAAATCCGTTTCGTGTCCCACTGCGGAAATTGTGGGGATTTTGCTGTTATATACAGCCATTGCCACCTTTTCGGTGTTGAACGCCCACAGCTCCTCAATCGAGCCGCCGCCTCTGCCGAAAATAATCACGTCTGCGCCGCTTGACTGGGCTTTTTCCATTGCCGCCG
>JBJERI010000239.1:0-7274 GCA_051882195.1 Ruminiclostridium sp.
GTTGGGAGCGTCATCGTGCCATCTTACATAAGCAAGACCCTTTGCGCCGATACCCTTGACGTATTCGGTAAGCTTGTCTATTTCCTTTCGGGTAAGAGTTGCCGCCGCATTTTTAGCCACAATGCCTCTTACGCTGCCGCCGTTTGCAATTGCGCCTGTAAATACGGAGAAGCCGCAGTCCTTGACAATATCGGAAATATCGGTGATTTCCATACCAAATCTTGTATCGGGCTTATCCGAGCCGTAGCGGTTCATTGCGTCGGTGTAGGTAAGTCTTGGCAGAGGAGTTGGAATATCAATATCAAGAGTTTCCTTCATCAGCTTTTTAACAAAGCCCTCACCCATTGCCAAAATATCCTCAACGTCAACAAAAGACATTTCAAGGTCGATCTGTGTAAACTCGGGCTGTCTGTCCGCACGGAGGTCCTCGTCACGGAAGCAGCGTGCAAGCTGAATATATCTGTCGTAGCCTGCGATCATAAGCAGCTGCTTGTAAATCTGTGGGGACTGGGGCAAAGCGTAGAATTTGCCCTCGTGAAGTCTTGCGGGAACAAGGTAATCTCTTGCGCCCTCGGGAGTTGACTTTATCATCATGGGGGTTTCAATTTCGATAAAGCCGTTGTCGTGGAAATAATCACGGGCAATCTTTGCGATTTTCGAGCGCATTATAATGTTGTCCTGAAGCTTCTTTCTGCGTAAATCAAGATAGCGGTACTTAAGGCGCAACTCCTCGTTTACCTTTGTATCGTTGGTAATTTCAAAGGGAGGTGTGTTTGCCTTTGCAAGAATACGCAGATCGGAAACAAGAATTTCCACATCTCCTGTTTTGATTTCAGCGTTTACGCTTTCACGCTTGCGGAGCAAACCCTTTGCCATAAGCACATATTCGCTTCTGACGGTCTTTGCCTTTTCAAATACCGCCTTGTCCGTGGTATCGTCAAAAACAAGCTGCACAATGCCTGTTCTGTCCCTTAAGTCTATGAAAATAAGGCTGCCCTTATCTCTTACTCTCTGTGTAAAGCCGCCGACAACAACTTCATTGCCAACGCCCTCAACCTCTCCGCAGTAATGAGTACGTCTGAGGTCTTTCATTAAATCCGCCATTTCAGTTGTCCTTCTTTCTGTGAGTTTCTGATGAACCTTGACATTCATTATATCACAATCTGCCGTAAAGTGCAATACCCGATAAGCACAGTTTTATCTGTAAGCTACTCCGTCAGCAGTGCCCTTTGGAAATTCCGTTTCAATGTTTTTCAGGTACTTATCAAAAAAGCGTTTATGAATACCGAAAAGGTGCTTATACATAGTCTGTCCGTCCATTTTTCCCGAAAGGAATTTGGGCAGGAAAAACTTTGCGTCGGTAAAGCCCATGTGCTTCATACCCTCAAACAGTGCGTAATAAACGGGAGCGGTCGTATCAAGGAGGGGCTTTGTTTCCACGTTGTAGTTTTCCTTGCAGCAAATCTGGAAAAAGGGGCGCTCCATTTTCTTTCCGCCGTATTCCCCGAATAAGCCGCCGTCAATGTTAATTCCGCAGGAAAAATCACTTTTGTTAACGCAAAGGTTATACGCCACAGCGCCGCCCAGCGAATGACCGCTTGCGCCAATGCCGTTAGCAAAATCAATGCTTTCGCCATATCTTTTCTTTACCTCGTCAAGAGCGCAGAGAGTGTCCCTTGTCCATTCGGGAATACGGCTCTTTATATAGGGCTCATATTTTTCCTGAAAATCAAGGAATTCCCTGTAAGCCTCCTCGGGAGAAAGGTCTTTTTTCAGCAGCTTTCCCTGTGCCTTAATCGCTTTCCACATATTTGTGTACATCATTTTGTTAATGCGCTTGTCGTAAAGGTCAAAGCTGCCGTCCTCGTAATCCGTTTCCACCGCCTCAAAAGCGTGTCCCACCGAAGCCACAATGTAGCCGTTGGAAGCAAGGTCGATGCACAAAAAGGAGTTTGCCTCAATATAGCTGTTGTAGCCGTGATTGAACATTATTAGAGGGAATTTTCCCTCCGCAACAGGTACGTTTTCGTAATAGTCAGCCCTTTTCATTTCCTCGGGCATTTTCCCTGTGTGATAGGCTTTGCTGATTGCCTTTGCCTTGTTTTCCGAGAAAATCAGCGCCTTTTCCCTGCCCTCTGTGTTTTCCTTAAGCACAGGGTAGTACATTCTTACGGAAATTCTGCGGTTTCCCTCCCCTGTGCCGAACTGTTCCCTTCTGCTGTTATCGGTAAAGGAGAAAATCGCCGTTCCAACGCCATATTCTCCGCTTGTATAGTTTAATGTAACGCTCATTTTATCCGCCTCGTATTTCTAAATTTTACAGCCACGCCGCATTAATACAGCGTGGCTGATTTTATCTTTTAGGTAATACCGCATAATTATTGTCGTACGATTGCGCAGTCAGATTTTTCGTAAGATTGTATAAATTGAGCGCAGGCGGGCTGGCGCCCGTCAAGCGAAATTTGTGCAATATGGCGGAAAATATGCAAGCAAGCGTGCGGCAAAGGCGATAGCCGTTAATTGTGCGGCATTGCCTAATAGAGTCCCATATCCTCGCAGACCCCAAGGGCTCTGTAAGGCATTCCGTCATTGCTTTTCAGCAGCGTATATGTAATTCTTCCGTTGTGGAATTTGCCGTCGGAATACATTATTGCGTAAATTCCCGAGGACTCAATGCCCTTTTTCAAATCGTCGTGAAGCTTTCTGAAAGGCTCTATATATTCTTCGGCAACCGCTCCTGCTTCAATAAAGCTTTCGGGGAAATTCTCAATAAAGCTTGTATCCCATGTCGCATTGCAGGTATCGGTTTTGTACAGTCTTTCCGTCATAATATCATACTGCCACAGACGGACTCTCAGTTGCTTGAAAGCAAGGTCGTAAAGCATTTTGTTCTCGTTGAGCATATCCCTTGTAAAGGACTTGTCAATAAATGCGGAAATGCATTTGGTAAGCTCGCCTATTGCAATGCACTCATTCTTTGTCCATTGCCGCTTTGCAATATTTCCGTAGCAAACCGCACCACGGCAGCCGTTTACAAGATTAAGCAGTCCAACGGTGCAGGTGGTGCATTTTTCGCCGTACAGTATTTCCTGCATACGGTCAAGCCCCTTGCTTATGCGGTCACGGCTGAACACGGCAATGCCGTATTCGTTAAAGCGTTCCTCTTCCTTAACAGGGTCGCGTTCGCTTTTAATACCGTTGAAGCTGTTCATCTCAATCTCGCCGCCCCTATTCCAGCTGAAGCTTCTGCAGGTGACCTTGCTGCTTGCCCCCGCAATGAGGATTTTGAAGCTGTCCAAGGAGAGATACTCGGTTATCAGAGGAATTATATCGCAGATATTGCGGTCAATTCCCTTGTTCGATTCAAGCACGGACAAAGTTTTCATCATAAGCTGATTGCCCTGTTCTCTTGTTATATCCCTGAAAACGAGAATTATCGGCTGAGAGGAATCTATGTCCGTAACCTTTCTTGCGCCTACCTCCATCCAGGTATAACTGCCTGTTCTGTTGATAAAGGTGGTACGGATAATTTCGTTTGCGCTTTCCGCCTTTGTGAACATATTGCGGATTTTTTCTGCGTCGTCGGGGTGAACAAGGTTTGCGCTTTCGAGAGTAGCGGTGAAATTGGGTATTTCGTTCTTCACAAGCTCTTCCGACGAATTATTATCGCTGTGCTTTTCAAAGAACAGCAGCGTATCTGTAAGGGTATCGTATTCCCCTACAACCACGTTCATTTTGAGAATAGCCTCACGGTACCAATCAAGTCCTGCCGAGTTGTAAAGCTGGGTCATTACATCGTCAACATTGACAATGCGGTCCGTTTCGTCGCTGTCCTCAACCTCGTAGAAGAAAGTACCGTCAAGCACGCTCGGGAGCATTTCCTTGGGGAGCGGCCTTGCGTAATAGAAGCCCTGTGCTCTCATACAGCCTATGGATTTGAGAAATTCCACCTGCTGGTCCGTTTCAACGCCCTCTGCAATTACGGTAAGGTTAAGGCGCTTCGCCATTTGTACAACCGACTTTAAAATCTGATTGCCCTTGATGTTGTTATCGATATTGTAAAGGAATTTAAGGTCGATTTTCAGCACGTCAACAGGAACGTCCTTAAGGGTGTTCAGCGAAGAATAGCCGCTGCCGAAATCGTCCATAAGAATGGTGAAGCCCTTGTTCTTAAGCTGCTCTACCATTGAAATAAGCTGTTCGGGATTTTCCGTGTAGGCACTTTCCGTAATTTCAAGCTGTAACAGATGATGACTTATGTTGTACCTTGCAATAAGCCGCTCCAGCCGCTCAATAAGACTGTCATCATACAGCTCCGCTCTGGAAATGTTAACCGAAACGGGACAAGGGTTGTATCCCTTGTTTATCCAGTCCCGCAGATCACGGCAGACCATTTCCCACATATAATAATCCAGTGCGCCGATAAAGCCGTTTTTCTCGAAAATGGGAATAAACAGTCCGGGAGAAATAAAGCCTTTTCGGGGGTGATTCCACCTTACAAGCGCCTCGCAGCCGATTACCCGCCTTTCAAGCATATTTACCTTGGGCTGATAATAAACCACGAACTGACCCTCTCTTAAAGCGTCGTTCATTTCGTTGATTATTTCCTGCTCGAAAAGCATTGAAAGCCGCATGCTTTCGTCATATACCGCCCACCGCTCGGAATAGCTGCCCTTTATGCTTTTTATCGCCATTGCCGCACGGTCGCAAAGGAGCGTAGCAGGGGTATCAGCGTCAGCTCTGCAAAAGCCGCACTTTGCGATTATTTTTATGTTAAGAGGATAATTTTCCAGAGCCTCGTTGACTTCCTTTGCCATACGGGCTTCATAGCCGTTTATATGTGGCAGACAGACGGCGAAGTTATCCCCAGCAAGACGTCCGCAAAGGGTAACTCCGGGAATAATCTCCTTGCGGAGATAATCCGCGATGTAAATCAGCACCTTATCGCCCTCGGCTGTGCCGAAAATATCGTTTATCACCTTGAAGCGGTCAACGTCAATGCGGAAAATATCGTATCTGAGATTATCGTTCTGTCTGATAAGCTCCTCCGCCTTATGGCAGAAGGTTTCACGGTTATACAGCATTGTAAGGGGGTCGAATTCCGCCTTGACATGTAGTCGCCTGCCCTCTGAAACCGCAATGAGATTATGTACTCTCTGCTTGATAATGGTAATGTCAAAGGGCTTTGTAACAAAGTCCGAGGCGCCCTTTTCAAGAGATTCCAGCTCCACTCCGCTTCCCGAATCGCTGGTTGCAACAATAACGGGAATATGCTTTAAGGACGAGTCTTTGCTCATTTCTTCAAGAAGTCTGAAGCCGTTCATTACGGGCATATATAAATCAAGAATAACAAGAGAAATCCTGCTTTTGTAATAACTCAGATGTTCAAGTGCAATTTGTCCGTTTTCAGCCGAAATAACTTCATAATCGTCCTTGAAACATTCTTCAAGTATTGCCCGATCGGATTCATTGTCTTCTACGATAAGCAATATCTTTTTCATCTGAATCATCCCTCTCCTATTATGATAATTTCACAAAATTAAACTTTTATTTAAACACAGTATAACACATTTTGTATAAAAATTCAAGCTATTTTGTGAAAAATTTTACAGTTTTGTTCATTTATTCCCATTCACTGCATTTATACAGCAAGGCTGTTTTTTTATGCCGTCCATATTGGCAGTCCACCTGACCGCATTGGTGATTATTTTCCGGATTTCCGCCATATAATAAACGGGAAACTCCTCGTGTCCCGGCTGAAAATAGAAAATCCTGCCATAGCCTCTTGTAAAGGTACAGCCGCTTCTGAAAACCTCGCCGCCCTTGAACCAGCCTGTAAAAACAACATCATCAGGCTTTGGAATATCGAAATATTCCCCGTACATTTCTTCATTGGGAATATCAATGCACATTGGAACACCTTCGGCAATAGGGTGGGTGGGACAGGTGCACCACAGCTTTTCGCTGTCATTTTCACGCCAGCACAGGGTCATTGACGTACCCATAAGCCTTTTCATTATTTTGCTGAAATGAGCGGAATGAAGGGCGATAAGTCCCATTCCCGACAGCACTCTCTGCTGTATTTTATCCACAATTTCGTCCTTAACGTCCTCGTGCCTTGCGTGTCCCCACCATATAAGCACGTCCGTATTCCGAAGCACCTCGTCAGTCAGCCCGTGACAGTCCATATCAAGAGTTGCGGTTTTTACCTCAATGTCAGGCTCTTTGCCGAGAAAATCCGCAATACAGCCGTGTATTCCCTTGGGATAGACCCTTGCAATGCCCTCGTATTCCCGCTCGTGAACATATTCGTTCCACACAGTCACCCTTATCATAATCCACCTCAATAGTACATATTGAACAGCGCAGAGTTAAGCCACGCCGCCGATTTTTCAATGTCGGAAAGCTGGTCTTTAGAGCCGAAATGCTCGATTACAAGATAATCCTCATAATAAATATCCTCAAGCCTGTCAATGATTTTTGCCATTTTTATGACGCCCGACCCAACAGGGGAAGAATACATATTCCTGCCCGAAATTGTGGCCTTTGGCTCTTCTCCCGACTTTGGAGCAAAGGAACGATCCTTGCAGTGAACGTGAACAATTCTGTCCGCAAGCTTGTCAAAGGCTTCAAGCTCGTCAATGTCGCTGTAAAGGAAGTTGCCCGTATCAAAGGTTATTCCAAGATTGGGTATTCTCTTCAGGAAATACAAAAGCTTTTTATAGTTTGAAAAGGGAGAGGTTTTATCATCAAAATCCTCCACCGTAACCGTAATGCCCCTTTCCTCGGCATAGTCGCAGAGCATTCTCAGATTGCTTACCATTCGGTCAATGCATTGGTGAGTATCGTCGTTTTCTCCCAGAAATCCCGCAACGCAAAGCACCTTTTCCGCACCGAGCATATCTGCGGCGCTGATAAAGCGTTCCGCCTTTTCCCTGTCGTAAAAATGCCCGAAATCAAAAAAGCAGTAAACCGAGCTGACTTCAAGGTCTGCGTTGTCAAGCATAAATCTCATATCGTTCACATCGCCGATATCCTCATAATCAAGCTCCACCGCCGAAATGCCCATTTCCCTTACCATATCCATGACTTCTTCCACGTCCATATCCCTCTGCTTTGCCGCTTCCGCAATATGCTGATAAAAAACGGATAATTTCATATAGTCCTCCCAAAGCGTTGTTTTTTTAATTATACTCCCAACAAGAAAAAATTTCAATACATGTTGGTTTGTCAATGATGCGTTACAAATTTTTTAAAAAACTTCGCCGGTAGTC
>JBJERI010000240.1:0-7258 GCA_051882195.1 Ruminiclostridium sp.
AGCTTACCGACGCCGAAGCCAAGCGAGTTATAAGCCACCTTGAGCAGTGTCGCAGAGCAATTTACCCACCGCAAGAGCCTAAAGCATGGATTTCCAAGCAGCAAATCAGCCTTGCATTTCGCCTTGTTTACAGGCTTGCCGAGCTGGATGAAACGCCGTCCGCAGCGACCCCTAAGGAGCGGCTGTGCGGCGTTATGAGCAAGGTTTTAAACGTCAAACCTGATATCACAAAGGATATTTTCAAAGGCGTAACAGAAGAGCAGGGAGCCCTTATAATTGAAACGCTGAAGCGCTACGTCAGAACGGCAGAGCGCCGTGCAGAAAGGAGAAAAAATGGATCTTCTCAACGTAATAAAACCTGAACATCTCGCTAAAGAGCAACAAGAAATCGCCGAGCTCATCGGGATTGAGGCATACCGCAAGCTCATGGACGTTTACGGAGGCGAGAAAATATATATTCCCAAGCCTGAAACGGTCATAAAAAAGAACAGAAATGAGCTTATAAAAGCCTCTTTTGACGGCTCAAATCATCAGGAAATCCGCAAGGAATTCGGCATCTCTATTCGGGAACTTGATAGAATATTACACGGTTTACGTTAAAAAATCCGCCCAAGGCTGGTTTATTCCAGCCTTATTTTTTCCCTTTTAAATACCATTTTAGCCTTTTTATTTCATGTCAACGAACAGGTTCGTTGCAACATCAATTTTTGTTCGTTGAGTTCGTTGACAAAATCACGTTTGTTTTTCTCTATCCATTCTATTCAAATCTTTATTAAACCGCATTGTAAAGCCATTTAACAACGCTTAAACAGCTTTTTTAAAAGCCCTTGTTAAATTCTTGTGAAAAAGAAAAACGAGGCAAAATGCCCCATTTTCTTTTGACAACCCAAGTTTTCAACATTGCACTATTTTTCATTGTATTTCGCTTGTCAAACGCATTATTAACGGCTTTTTTAGCCTTTTTACTGTTGAAAACTATTTTTTACGCTTTTTCACTTTTTCTTATTCTACATGTCAATTAACAAAAACGGATTTAAGAAGATTTGCGAAAGCGCAAGAAATTCAAAAGATTATGTAGTGAACATTGGCGAAAGAGCGCTGAAAAATAACCCCTGAAGATTTACTCTTCAGGGGTTGTCTTACTTCTCAAGAAAATGTTCAAGCAGTGTATGACCCTTTTCAACAAATATTCCCGTTGCCTTTGCGTGTTCCTCGTCGAACTTTTCAACGCCCTTTACAGCCTTTGTGCTGTTGTAAATCATAAATGGAACAGGCGCATTTGTGTGGGTTTTAAGCTCTAATGGCGTGGGGTGGTCGGGGCAGATAAGCACCTTTAAATCCTCGTCTGCAAATTCATTGAGGATAGGTCCGAGAATTTTCTCGTCGATAAGCTCAATGGACTTAACCTTGTTTGCAACCTCAAAGCGGTGTCCGCACTCGTCGGGGGCTTCAACGTGAATATAAACAAAGTCGTTGCCCTCACGGAGAGCCTTTATTGCCGCCTCAGCCTTGCCGCTGAAATTGGTGTCTATGTAGCCTGTTGCGCCGGGAACATTGATTACTTCCATACCTGTGAACTTGCCGATACCCTTAAGCAGATCAACAGCGGAAATCATAGCGCCCTTAAGACCGTATTTCTCTGTAAAGGGCATTAAATTCTTGCGTACGCCCTCGCCCCAGAACCAAATGCTGTTTGCAGGATTTTTGCCCTCTGCAATACGCTTTTTGTTTATTGGGTGATCCTTAAGCAAATCGTAGGATTTCTTCATCATTTCGAGAAGCTCCTTGCCGTTTTCGTTTACGCCAAGGTATTCCGTGATTTTTCTGCCCGAAATGTCATGAGGAGGAGTAAGCGTGCCTATATCGGTAGTGCCGTGATCCCAGATAAGGCAATGACGGTAGCTCACGCCGCTGTAAAAGCTGTATTTTTCATTGCCAAGCTTTGACTGGATAAACTTTATAAGCTCTGCCGCCTCTGCTGTGGAAATATCGCCTGCGCAGTAGTCAACCATTGTCTTATCCTCGTAGTTTGGCTCATCGGACAGGGTAACAAGGTTTGTGCGGAAAGAAACGTCTGTTGGCTTCATATCAATGCCGATGCTGCCTGCCTCTAAGGGAGAACGTCCCGAATAGTAAATTTCGGGGTCATAGCCCAGGACTGAAAGGTTTGCAACGTCGCTGCCGGGCTTAAGCTTGTCGATAACGGTCTTTACCATTCCCACCTCGGAAACATTTGCAAGCTTGTCCATATTTTTCTTGTCAGCAACGCCCATTGGGGTGCTGTTCTGCAAATCGGCTCTTGGCAGATCCGCCATACCGTCGCAGAGTAAAACTACATACTTCATTTTAATTTCCTTCCTTTTGCTTAAGATATATCAGCTTGTCGCTGTAATATTTGTCCTTGAACCATACCTCTTTTACCGCAAATTCCCTGCCGTCAAGGTATGATAAAATGCAGCTTTCGGTGGTGAACGAGAATTTCAGCTTGTAACTGTAAAGAGCCTGATATTTGTAGCTCCATTCCTTATTAATCTTGTTCTGTCCGTATTTGCCGTCGCCCAAAAGGGGGTGGCCTATATATGCAAAATGGGCTCTTATCTGATGAGTTCTGCCTGTAAGCAGATCCACCTCAACAAGGCTGAATCCGCCGCAGGAATCAAGCACTTTGTACTTTGTTTTTATAGTGCGGTTTGAGGCTGTTTTCCTGTCTGAAACCACCACCGTGTTTTCATCTGCCCGTTTTTCAAGATAAGCGGTCATTGTGTCCGCCTTTTTGGGCGGCTCTCCCGAAACAACACACAGGTAAAGTTTCACAAGCTCACGGTCACGGATTTTCTGATTGAGAATACGCAGACTTTCCGCATTTTTGGCGGCTATAACAATGCCCCCTGTGTTTCTGTCAATGCGGTTGCAAAGGCTTGGAACAAAGCTTTGCTCGTCTGACGGGTCGTATTCGCCTTTATCGTAAAGGTAATGCTTAATGCGGTTTATCAGCGTATCAACCGTGTTGTCGTTGTCCTCGTGGACTACCATTCCGGGCTTTTTGTCAACAAGGAGAATGTTTTCGTCCTCGTAAACAATGTCAAGCTCCGTTGGCACAGTGAGAAAATCATCGTCAGAAACAGCTTTCTTTTCCTCAAGAAATTCATCGTTGATGTAAAGCTGTATTTTGTCGTTTTCGCAAAGCTTGTAGTTGGTTTCAGTGCGCTTGTTGTCAACCTTTATGCGCTTTTTCCGCACCGCCTTGCAGATAAAGCCCTGACTTAAAAGAGGGAACGCCTTGCACAGAAAACGGTCAAGGCGCTGACCCGAATCGTTTTTGCCGACAATAATTTCTTTCATTTCTGTATTCTTGTAAAGCCGCAGCTTTCAAAATGAGCCACTGCTTTAAGGAAAAACTCGTTTGAGTTGGAGCAGGAGTCCCCAATGCGCTCAAGCTCACGCTTTGCGTCAGCCCATTTATTTTGGCAAATCTCGCTGTCCTCGCCCGAAAACCAAAGCTGATTTGTCCAGGTGCCGAATTGTAAATTTATAATGTAGGTCTTTTTAGCCATTCAGCTTTCCGCCTTTCGCACCGCCTAATTTTCCGCCAAAGGAAACGCCGTTCAGAATATTTGTTTCAAAGGAGAAGGTGAGGGCTTTTTCTTCACGCTGTCTTTTAAGCGCAAGTGAAACCATTCTGTCAAGCAGCTCGGGATATTTCACGCCAACAGGCTCCCACAGATAAAAGGCAAGACTGCCCGGGATTGTGTTTATTTCGTTGAGATATACCTTGCCACTGTCCAAATCTATCATAAAGTCAATTCGTGAAACGCCGCTGCAGCCAAGGCACTTGAACGCTTTAACCGCCATTGTGCGTATTTCTTCCCTTGTTTCGGGGGAAATTTCGGCGGGAATTTTTCTTTTGAGAGAGGACATTCCCGACTTGCCGCCGCTTTTTCCACCGCTTACATACTTGTCCGCATAGCTTAAAATTTCATCAGAGTTTACCGGCTCTTCACATTCGCTTGCTTCCGCTTCCTCATAGTCGCCGCAGACGGAGCAGTTAATTTCCTTAAGATTCATAATTGCGTGTTCAACAAGCACCTTGTTTGCAAACTGGAAAGCGTATTCCATTGCCTCTTCCAGCTCCTCGCCGTTTCTTGCAATTTTAATACCCACGCTGGAGCCTAAGTTAATAGGCTTTACAATCATAGGGTAGCCGATTTTGCTTTCAAGGGCTGCTTTTGTTTCGGCAATATTTGCCGTATACTCCTTTACAGTAACGATTTTGCAGTCAAGGACGGGAATATCGTTGTCCTTAAGCACAGCCTTCATAACGTACTTATCCATTCCCACCGCTGAGGAAACCACATCGCAGCCAACGTAGGGAACGCCCAGCGTATGAAGATAGCCCTGAAGCGTGCCGTCCTCGACGTTTGTGCCGTGAACAATGGGGAATGCAACGTCAATTGTGTTAATGAGATTTTCTCCGAATTTTTTCATTGGATAGCGCAGAATGTTCAGCTTGCCGTTTTCGCTTACAAGAATAACACGCTGACTTTTTTTAAGCAATGCTGGAATGTTGGAATATTCGGTGATTTCGCCTATTCCGTCCCCGCAGTACATTTCGCCGCTTTTGGTGATATAAACGGGGATTATCTCGTATTTTTCCTTGTTGAAGGAATTGCACGCCTGAAGTGCGGAAATAATGGAAACCTCATGCTCAACGCTGTTTCCGCCGAATAAAACGCCTACTTTGATTTTCATATAATACCTCTCAATAATTGTCGGGCAGGTCGTTTTCAAGTAGAACGATTTTCTTTCTGCCCTCGGTTTTTATGCTGTCAACAACGGCAAGACCGTCGTTTAAGGATTTAACAACGCTTATTTTTTCCTCGGGATAGCCTGCTTCAAGCAGTCCCTCTTTAATTGGCACAGCTTGCTTTTCGCCTACAAGAATACAGTAATCAGCCGCTTCCGCCGCCTGTCTGCCGAAATTCTTGTTAAGCTCGAATTCCTTTTCCCCAAGCTCAATCATTCCCGGTGTAACAAGGACTTTCACGCCGTCGAAAACCTTCAGCGTATCAAGGGCAGCCTTTGCGCCGCTGGGGTTGGAGTTGAATGCGTCGTCAATAATGGTGGTTGCGCCACGGTCGATAATCTGCAATCTGTGTGGGACACATTCAAGGCGCTTAACGGGCATTACAAGCTCGTTCATAGGTATTCCCATTTTGTTTGCAACGGCAATTGCGCCTACTATATTCTGCACGTTATGCTGGCCGATAAGCCGTGTTGTAAAGCAGGTCTGCTCATCGCCGTGATGAACGGTAAAGGCCGTTCCCTTTGCAGAAACGCTGATTTCATCGGCATAGTATTCCTTGCCGTCGCCGGCGCCAATGCCGTAGCCTATGCGGTTTTTGTCGGTAGGGTGATTTCTGATGTATTCGTTATCGTAGTTGAGAAATGTCATTCCGTCTGTAATGCAGTCGGAAATTTCAAACTTTGTTTTAATGATGTTATCAAGAGATTTAAAGGTTTCAAGGTGCTGGGGTCCGATTGAGGTTATAACGGAATGTCTTGGGTGGACAATATCGCATATCTCCTTGATTTCGCCAACGCCCTTTGCGCCCATTTCGCAGATAAATATATCGTAGGTTGCGTTAAGAGAGCCTCTTACGGTTTTTACAACGCCCATTGTGGTATTGTAGCTTTCGGGGGTCATTAGCACGTTGTACCTTGCGGAAAGGAGCTTTTGCAGATAAAACTTGGTTGAGGTTTTGCCGTAGCTGCCTGTAATGCCGATTACATTGAGATTGGGCAGCTCGCTGATGATGCGCTTTGCGTCGTTGATATAGTGATTGTTTACGCCTTTTTCAATGGGCTTGTTGATGAAGTTTGCAATCATAGGCATAAACAATGAGCTTATCTGAAGCAATGGGAACACAATTGCAGGTGCTAACGTGAAGAAGCCGAAAATCATTGTAAGAGCGCAGACAGCGCCGTAAAGCAAGGTTGTGGTAATGCACATTCTGATAACACGGGGGGTAAAAACAAGCTTTTTCTTTGCTTTTTTCGGCATTGCGAACATAAGGAAAATGCACAGGGCAAGACCTGCTATGATTGCACTCTTATTGTTGGAGAACTGCACCAGAACAATAACAACGCAGGCAATAACAGCGCCTAAATGCCGCCATACAATGTCAGAGATGTTTTCCTTGATCCATTTAAGCTGCTCAGCAGGGCTGTAGGAATTAAGCTGAAACATATGCATATAATGCACAAAATTCAGCGTAAAGCTTGCAAGCAGAGCAATGAAGAAAAATACATAGCTAAGTGTAAAAAGCATATTTACCTCGTTAATTTATATTTAAAAATGAGTCAATTACACGGCTGAACATAAACCACTGGTCTAAAAAAGCGAAATGTCCTGCGTTTTTCAGGGTAACAAGTCCTGCGTCGGGAATTTCCTTTTCCATAATCTGACCGTCGGAAAGGGGAGTTGCGTCGTCGTTTTCGCCCCAAATAAGCAGGGTAGAGGGCTTGATTTTGGGAAGTAACGTGCGTAAATCCTCGTTTACCACCTTAACAAGACATTGCCGCATAATGGGAGAAGCGGCGTTGTAATCGGCTGAACCGTTCCTTTTGCGGAGATTTTCAAGTGCGTTAGGAAACAGCTTTTTAACAGGCGCAAGGGAAAGAAAGCCCTTGCCTATTTTGTAAATTCTTGTTTTGATTTTTGAGCCAAGACTTTTTTTCGGCTTAATTCCTGCGCTGTCCGTAAGAATGATTTTGCTTACTTTGAGAGGACAGCTTTCCCTTGACATCATCTTGATTATTACTCTGCCGCCGAAGCTGTGACCTAGAAGAATTGTTTCGGTTATTCCCATTTTTGCACAAAATTCAAGGACGTAATCAACGTAATTATCGACCGCCCATGGCTCTTTTGGCTCGTCGGTTTCACCAAAGCCTGCCATATCGAGAGCGTAAACCTTATAATAAGGGGAAAGGTGCTTTATCATAGTATCAAAAAGCTTTATGTTAGCCCCCCAGCCGTGAAGCAGAAGAATGTTTTCGCCCTGTCCCTCACAGACATAGTTGGTTTTAATTCCGCATATTTCAGTAAACAACGAAAGTACCTCTCAGAAGTTCATTTTAACTATATTATTATACTCTTATAGTATGTATTTGTCAAGGAAGATAACACTCATTTTGTCGGGGAGTTGTGTTGGTTTACAATAGAAGCGTTACAATAAATAAAAAAATAGTAGCGGAAAAG
>JBJERI010000241.1:0-7253 GCA_051882195.1 Ruminiclostridium sp.
GCGCAATGTCGGCAAACCTCCTGCGGATTTGGCGTATCAACAATACCCATATTTGTGCCGTTATACATCATTTCGGCGGCCTTGCTGTCGCTTTTGTCGAACATTGTTTTCATATCAATTCCCATTTTCGCCATAAGCTTTTCATAAGGTGGTACGTCCTCGACTGTGCCGTTCTGTGAGCGTATTTCTTCGGCGATTTCGGCGCAGTTCTGTTCGTACTGCCGACCCTGCTTTTCGATATACTCTTTAAACCCACTGTTTTTGCAGGTGGAGGAAACGTGGCGGATACATTCGGACGCCATTTTGCTGTTTTTATATATGCTGTTGAGAATATCAACGTTATCCTGTGACATTTTATCATTCCTTTCGGGGAAAATTACACTATTATTATTTTTTGAAAGGACTTTTTTATGCAAAGAAAATCTTTCGGCAAGCTTTTCCTTATCGCTCTCGGCTATATGGTTTTCGGCAATCTGCTTTCAACCATAATGACCATTTCCATTGCGGTTGTGGCTGACCTTGCTTTTATTCAGGTTATCGCATTTATTTTCACAACGTTTATTTTCTATTCCCTTATTTTTACGGCGGCGTACAAGGACGGCGTCCGTGAGCGAAAAATGGTGAGGCTGAAAAAAGTTGACGAGCCGAGCAAAATGCGCTGGGTAAATATCGGGCTGCTGCTGTGGCTGATTATGGCGCTGTTCGCACTTGCGTTGTTTATCGACAAGGCGGCAGGCTTGTGGTATGATTTTCTGCTTGTTTATCGTATTGTCTGCGGCGCAGTTTATCCGCTGTCGCTGCTTATTTGCGGCAATACCATTGATGAAATGGCAATTTTTATTCCGTTTATCTTTATGGCGTATTACGCACTTATTCCTCTTGCGTGCAGGATTGGCTTCAAGGTGGGATACGAGGATAAATTCAATCCCGACAGCATTATGTATGAGAAAAAGTAAGCAAATGCTTGATTTGCAGAGCTTTTCAGATAAGTACAGCGTGAGAAGGCTTGCGGAGAGCGACGCTGAAACGGTATTTGCATTGTGCAGCAAAAACGCCCTTTATTATGAATATTGTCCTCCCTTTGTGACAAGGGAAAGCGTTATTGACGATATGAACGCATTGCCGCCCGGTAAAACGTTTGACGATAAGTATTATGCAGGCTATTTTGACGGTGATAAGCTAATAGCGGTACTTGACTTGATTGTGGGATACCCAAATGATAAAATTGCGTTTGTCGGTTTTTTCATGACTGAAATAACCGTACAGGGCAGGGGAGTTGGCACAGAAATAATTGACAGCCTTTGCCGTTATCTCTGTAGCGTCGGTTTTGACTCGGTAAGGTTGGCTTGGGTTAAGGGAAATCCGCAGGCAGAGCATTTCTGGCTGAAAAACTGTTGCTTGCCACGCAAAATGCAAAAATCTGACACGCAAAATACAAAATTCTTAAAAATTTAGTTGAAAATTAAAACAGCCTAAAAATACAAAAAACACCGAATTTAAAGCCATTTAACAGCTTTTTTCGGTGTTTTTTTATAATTGTTGAAAACTTTTTTAAAATTTAGATTAAATCTTCAACTTGGCAATGGAGAGCTTCTGCAAGCCGCATCAGAGTCTCTACTCTTGCAGTGAGTAAGTTTCTTTTACCAACTTCAAAATCAGAAATATTTGATTGCTTTATTCCAGATTTTTCTGAAAGTTCTTTCTGCGTCATTCCCATCTGATGTCTTATAGTTTCAAGCTTTGTCGAATAAGCGACGCAAGGAGGCAGCTCCGTTGCCCTGAAGATTGTCTTTTTGCCATTATACGCCACGCTGTCTTCTAAATGTTCTGGCGGCTCTGGAGGATTTTCCGAGTGAGATAACTGCCAGTTATAGTCTTCTACACAAAGATCAAAATAGGAATAAACGGCATCAGCTTCTGCCGTTTCTTTAAAGTACGCCTCGAAAGGGTCTTCGAATACGCCGCTATCCCAGGCTTCATCCCATTCCGCTGTTTCAACGGAGTAGCTCTTGGTCTCAACTTTAAATTGCTTCATCTTTATTCTCCTTTGTGCTTTTCTAAAAATGGCTCAAACAGTTCTTCCTCTGCTCTCTGCCTTGCTTTTACTGCGTCCTCAAAATTGTCAAAATACCCTAAATGTCTGGATTTCTTTTGAAAGGTTATCTTTGCTTTCCACTTTCCGCTTCGATTGTCCCAGAATACACCGGTAACACCGGATTTGTTTGTTTCAATCGGCTTATGCGGTTTTATCTTGGAAATGTTCGTTTCCTCAATGCAGTTGGCGGCTAAGTTCTGTGCGGATTTTTTACTGGCAATACAGCCACAGGATTTATATATGCCGTTGTTTACAAATGCCGGGTTTAGTTCAATATAGGTACCGCAGTCGCATTTGTACTGCCATACCGTGCCGTTCTTGTTGCTTCGCAGGTATTTTATAGCCGTCAGCATATTGGTTTTCTTGCCTTTGTAATCAACAGCGTTGCGCTGCTTTCGGTGGTCTGTTTCACGCTTCAGGCAGCCGCATGACTTCGTGCTGCCGTCCCTAAGGTTGCTTGTTCTTGCGATGGTTGTGTTTCCACAATCGCAAATACATCTCCATTTACTATCGCCGATATATTCAATCGGCATCAGCCTGCCAAATTTCTGACCTTTTAAATCAATCATATTTGATGCCCTCAAAAAACGTACCACACGTTATATAAATCAATCATTCCGTGTTCTGAAACTCCTCGGAAATAGTTGAGTGCTGAAACGCTGAGATTTGCGGTTTGCGAGAAGGCTTTGAGCTCTTCGGCGGTAGCCTGTCTGTAAACCGTTCTGTTTATCCACTTGTCGTTAGGGTCGGGCTCGCAATGGTCGAATATTTCTGCGGTCATTCCACACCAAACAACCTTGTCGAGGACTTCCGTTGACAGTCCGCTTATCCTGTCCATGAGTATCTTGGGAAGGTAGATAGCCTCGATTTGTTCAGCCGATACTCTGTCGGCTGTAAACTCTTCGTAGTCGTTCTTGTGAGCGTCCTTTGTGTTGGACTTCTCTGCGGCTTCAACGTTCAGCTTAATCAGCGCTGCGCCATAGTTTACGAATGTGTTGGGCTTGCCTTCGATAGGACTGAACATATAAACTCTGTCCTTGCTGTTATCGGCACGCTTGCCGCTCTCCCAGTTGTCCTTGCCCGTTTCGGAAGAAGGGAGCAGACCGCTTGCAAGTATGCTGTTGAGGTCGTTTATATCTGCGTTGTGGAATAGTGTCATGGCGTTCTCCTTAGTGGGGGGCGGCTTGCGCCGCCCGTTGGTTTAGATTGAGAAGGTTTCAACGAAGTCGTTGTAAATGCTGTTGTGGTTGACACGGTAGAGGTTGAACTTGTTGTCCTCTGTTTCGAGGACTGTGTAATCCTCGCCGTAGTGGTGGAAGCCCCAGTCGTGAACCAGCATTGTGTTTCCGGTCTTCTCTCTATACTCGTTGATTGCTGCGATTGCCTTTGTCTTCATAGCCTTTGTCATTGTGTTTACCTATCCTTTCATTTTGTGCCTTTCGGCTATTTGTTTTCCTTACATTCTTATTATATAGCTAATTAGGGATATTGTCAATAGGTTTTTCAAATAAATATCCCTTTTTAGCTATATTTGTATAGGTGCACAAAAACAACACAGCTATTTAGGAGAAATTAACTATCATTATAATCAGCAATTTAATCCAGTTTGAGAAATTCGGATATGCTGCAATTAAGTGCTTTGCAAATTCTGTCAATATGTTCCAGCTTGATAAACTGGCTGATTCCGTTGCACATATCGCAGATGGTGGACGGTCTTATACCGGTCAGCTTGGCAAGCTCAGCCTGAGTCATGCCATACTCTTTCAACAGCTCCTTTAATTTAATTGTAACCATATAATTACCTCAATGCGATTTTTTTAAAATCGTAACGTAATCCGTTATTTACGGTCTAAAAAAAATAACACTGTTAGTAGTTTGTAATAATCAGCTCTCGGTACTTTCCGCCGCTGAGATTATTTGCACGTTCCACGGGCGTAATGTTGTAATCCTTGTACAATTCCCGAATGTATTCGTCATCATTATACGTCAATAAAAACAGTCCTGAAACGCCATTTAAACACCGTTTTAAACGCTCGTGGTCTTCCTGTGTGAAGCCTGCGTCATAGTATTTTTCTGTACCGTGATAGGGTGGGTCGAGGAACATCAAGGCAGTGGGGCGGTCGTAAAGTTTAATCAGGTCTTCAAAGTCCTTGTGTTCGATGACAACGGAAGCGTTGTAAAGCCTGTCCTTGACTTGTGAAAGGTAGTCCGTTGCAGATTTTAACGGTTTTCGTGAACAACCAAATGTTCTGCCGTCTGCACCGAAGCTGATGCGCATTTTCACGAAATAACGTGCGGCACGCTGTATGTCTGTAAGCCCCCTGCAGTTCAGCTGATCGCTGACGTCTTGGAACATCTCCCTGCTGTTGAAATACCCGTCAATCTCACGCTGCAGCTCGGCGCAGTGGTATTTGATGCAGCGCATCATATTTACCAATTCGCCATCGGCGTCATTATATACCTCAAGGTCTGCGTATTTTTCTTTGTAGAATAACACCCAGCCTGCTCCGCCGAACACTTCTATGTAACGGTTGAAGCGTTCTGCTGGAGGGAACATATCGGTTATGGTTTTGCGTAGAAGCTTCTTGCCTCCGACTCTTGAAATTGGTGAATTCATTTTATCAAGTCCTTTCATTATAGTTTAAGGCGGCAGTAATTTGCCGCCTTTTTTATGCCTTAGTTAGATATTTCTTAGCTACCCACGCCGATGAGCAGCTATAGCCGATTTTTATCCACACATAATTGTCAGCCACCGTTTCTGTACCTTCGTATGCGGTTATGACAGTGTTTCTTAACAATGGTGCGATTGGATTAACAACCTTGCTGTTCAGACTCGGGGCAACCCTGACATTTAGTGCCGCACAATTAACCTTGTATTTCACCGGTTTGATAGGCTGCTTTTTGAGGGTCTTGTTGCCGAGAAGATACGGTTCAGGATCAACACGGGTTGAAGAAGTGTTTCCTGTCCAGATTTCAAAATGAACATGCGCCGCTGATGAAAGACCGGTGTTTCCGATTGTTGCAATTATCTGACCCTTTTTGACCTTGTCGCCTTTCGCAACCTTGAGGCTGCCATAAGCAAGGTGACAGTAGCGGCTGATATAGCCATTGGAATGACGGATTTTAATGTTATTTCCGAGAACATCAGGACTGTTCCAGTTGGATTTTTTATTTAAATCCAGTGACGTCTTCACGGTGTTTTTAATGTAGATAACTTCGCCGTCTTCGATAGCGATAACATCAGATACAACACCGACCGCTCCGGGAACAAGGTCGGCGCCGTAGTGTGCCGATCCGTAGTCCTTGTCCATATATCCGTATGTAATTTTGTGCTTCAGGTTTGCAAAAATCGGGTTTTTTACGTTTTCAAGAATTTTCTGAATTCCTGCCATTTGTTTTTCCTCCTACAATTTTATTTACTTTCTCTATTGCCTGTGCTGTGTATGATATAGTTGATTTTGCGAATATCAGCAAAATAGCGGCAATGCTAATATATTCCAGATTTGCATCGTCAAGCGGCAATCCAGCAAACTGAAGAAATGGAATAAATCCCGTTACAATGACCGCTATGAGCGATAGTCCGACAACAAAAACAGCAAGCTGCTTGGCTGTATCGAGAAGCTTCTCTTTTTGGAACTGTTCCTGCAGTTTTTTTACATTGTAGAACATCCCGAAAAGCGAATTTGCGATAATTGCCGCTGCCAGAAATCCGCAAGCAATAGCAATTAAAACTAAATTGTTGATTAACAAATTCATTATACAAATCCTTTCTGTTTCACATTGATTTTGCAATCTTAAGATATTCCCATAATGTACGTTTACTTATGCCGTATTTTTTTTGAATTGCATTATTGTTAAATCCATACATTAAATCTTGATGTATCATATTTACTATGATATTTTTTATCTGATTTTTTGGTTTTTTAAACCCAGCAGTTTTACACCAGTTGAACAATGTACGACTGTAAATGTAATATTTATCTGCTACCGATTCAGCAGATAAATTTCCAGAAATAAATTCATTTACAATGTCTATAATCATTTCCTCCGGATAACATTTACGATGTTTCGAATATAATTTTTTGTCTTTTTTAAATTGGAATTCGTAGCACCATCTGTGCAGTGTAGACGTAGCAATTGAATATTTTTTTGCGATTAAGTCAGCGCTGGATGGCGTAGTACAATATTCATTTACGATTCTGAGTTTATCGTCTGTCTGCCAATGATGGCTTTTGCATTTACCTGATCGGCACAGGAGAACGTCTTCACAGCATTCAATAGAAACCGTTGATTTTTCATCAAATGGGTGAAACAAAAAAATCACATTATTGTGCGCTGTAAAATGCACATTCATTCCGGGCTGAATGCAGATGTAGTCTTTTTCACCGTTGATGACAGGCTGTTTTGTTGAAACAAACAGTAAACCTTCGCCTTCAAAGCCCACCCTGATATCACTGCATGATAAACTGACAGGGAGCTCGCCGACGTGTTTGTTTATATTTATAAGACTATTCATATCAGTATGTCCTATATAGCCCAATTTGTGATTTTGAAAAGGTTGTAGCCAGATAAAATTTTAAGAGAGCAATTTTCAGAGTCTTTTAGGACATACAGCTTTCCGCCCGAGCATGGTACATAAAGATAGCGTTTATCATTTGTATTGCAAGCCGGTATGTATGAAACATTTGTATCTGTAATATCAACATTAGGTACAGTGCTGACGTAAACGCCAGTGGAGCTGTTTTTCACCGCAATCAATGCACCATTTCCTGAAATGTCAATTGTAATGGCTTTACCGGCATAGCTAACTATTTTGTTCGATAATACAGCGGGCTCATAAATGTTCTGGGCGAATGGTCGGTAGTAGAAATCACCTGTTAATTCTACCATTCCGTCCTGTTCCGATTTGATATACAAATCACCGGGGCAGATGAAATAATCTCCGCTGCCCGGCATCACCGTCAAGACATCTTCATCGTATGGCACTACATTCGGGTGATTTGATATGTACACGCTTCCGGAAGAAAAATTCCTGATTCGTACTTTGTCGCCGCCAAGCTCTTTCACAGATACTTCTGTGTTGGCTGATAAATTTACTGTTTTAATCATTTTTTTACCTCCGTTATTTAATTACCATCTTTCTAAATAAATCTGTTTA
>JBJERI010000242.1:0-1522 GCA_051882195.1 Ruminiclostridium sp.
TCAAGCCCCGTTACCTTGTCAAGCTCGCCAGTCCTTGCGGTAAGCATTATTACGGGTATTTCGCACATTCCGTTATCGCTTTTCAGCCGTCTTAGTATAGAAAATCCGTCCTCGTCGGGCAGCATTATATCAAGGAGAATAAGGTCGGGCTTAGCGCTGTGAGCAACCTTGTCAAATTCCCTTGCATTGGGAAAGGTACGGACGGTATAGCCCCCTGTTTTAAGGGCGCAGGCAATAAGCTCGGTAATTCCCTCGTCGTCCTCGATGCAGTAAATAAGTGACATTTTGTTTCCCTTCTTTTCTTACGGGAGCAGGTATTTGTGGCGGTAGAATCTGTATTTCTCACCAAATTCCCTGTCCTCGGTATTTCTTAGCTCGTTTAAATATTCGTGGGTATCAAAGCTGTTGTCTGCAAGCTGAATAAGGCAGACCGCAATGTTTGAGCAATGGTCGGCAATGCGCTCAAAATCGGTGATTATATCCTGCAAAATAAAGCCTAATTCAATTGTGCATTTGCCCTTGCGGAGCCGCTTTATGTGCCGTTTTTTCAACTGGCTTCTAAGCTCGTCAATAACCTCCTCCAAAGGCTCAACCGCCTTGGCATAATCAAGATTTTCCGTTGTAAAGGCGTTAAAGGAGATGTTTACAATTTCCATCAGCGCCGAGGCATATACGGACAGCTCCTCCTTTGCCTTTTGGGAGAAGTGAAGTTCCTTTTGGTTCATTTCCTGTGCCGCTTCAAGAATATTTACGGCGTGGTCGGAAATGCGTTCAAAATCTCCGATACAGTGGAGCAGCATTGAAATGCTTTTGCTGTCGCTTTCGGAAAGGCTTTTGCTGCTAAGCTGAACAAGATAAGTGCCTATTTTGTCCTCGTATGTATCAACGATGTTTTCTCTTGAAACAACGTATTCGGCGGTTTTTTCCGAATAACAGTTCAGCAGGGAAAGGGAGGACATAAAAGCATCTTTTGAAATATCCGCCATTTTTGCGGTAACTGTCCTGCATTGCTCAATTGCAAAGGCAGGAGTCGAAAGAAAGCGATGGTCGAGCAGCTGAAAGTCGTCCTGCTCGTCGGTTACGGCTTGCTTATCCCTTATTGTCATGCAGGCAAGCTTTTCAAGCAGCTTTGTAAATGGCAGCAGTATCAGCGTTGCAAAAATGTTGAATACGCTGTGAATTACGGCGATTCCCGCAGGATTTGCAGCTTCATTCACAAAGGAAAAGCCCACAATTGCGTCAAGAATGTAGAACAGCGCCATAAAAATTACCGTGCCGATTACGTTGAAGTAAAGGTGAACCATTGCGGCGCGCTTGGCGTTTTTGTTTGCCCCCATTGAGGAAATAAGGGCGGTAGCGCAGGTGCCTATGTTCTGTCCCATTATAATGGGCAGGGCAGAGCCGAAGGTCATTGCACCAGTTGCGCATAGTGCCTGAAGAATACCCACCGAAGCTGAGGAGCTTTGTATTACGGCGGTAAGCACCGCTCCCGCTATTACTCCGAGAAAGGGATTTGAAAAAA
>JBJERI010000243.1:0-7201 GCA_051882195.1 Ruminiclostridium sp.
TTTCTGCCTGTGTACATTCTCGCCATTTTGATAGCGTTTTCGTTAGCGTCAGCGCCGCCGTTGGTGAAGAAAACCTTTCCCATATTGTCGGGCATAAGGTTGATAATCATTTTTGCAAGCTTTGCACGAGGCTCGCTGCCGTAGCTTGGAGAAATGTAGCAGTACTTTTCAGCCTGCTCCTTGATTGCCTCAATAATGGGGCGGCAGTTGTGACCAACGTTAAGATTTACAAGCTGGCTTGACATATCGGAATAGCGATTTCCATCGTAATCCCACATATAAATTCCGTCAGCCTTTTCAATGGGAATAGGGTTTATTCCTCTCTGCTTTGACCAAGACTGCAGATTGTACTGACACTGCATTTCCTTAATTTCCTGACCGTTCATAATAAGTTCATATCCTTTCTGATGTATATGTTTTACGTCATTGCCTGATTGTCAGGACTTCCTTTGCCCTGAACGCAAGCAAGATGTTCATTCGCTGCTCATTGTTCATTTCAATGTTCATTATTTCACGAATCATTTTTATTTTGTAGTTCACCGTGTTTCGGTGTATTCCCAGCTTTTCGGCGGTAAGCTGAACGCTGCTGCTGCTTTCGATATAGATTTTCAAGGTATGCTCGTAATCGGTATTGTTCAGCTTGTCATACTCTGCAAGATTGCCAAGGACTCCGTCAACATAATCTCTCAGCACTCCACGGTTTTCCACCCCGAAAAGCAGCTTGTAAACTCCCATATTGCGGTAAAGCATCAGGTGGCTTTCGGAGCTTTTTGCAACCGCAAGAGCGGAAACCGCCTGCTTATAGCACATGGGGATTTCCGAAAAGCCCTCGCCCCGTTCTGAAACGCCTATGTTAAGCTTCAGGTCGCTTTCAAGGTCGGAAATACCGCTTATAAGTCTTTGCATTTCGTCATGGGAGGGATTTTGCCTTACCGTTATAAGGCTTTCGTCCTGCAGGAACATTGCCGCCGCATTCCGTGAACGCTTTAACAGCCGCCATAGACCGTACTTACTGTTTTTTAACGCCTGCGAAATGGGAACGCCGCCCTTTGGGGCTGAAATAGCCAATATGGTATATGAAGCCGTTTCGCTGAAGCCAGCTTTCTGCAAGGTAAGAGCATAGCCGTCACGGTTGTCGGGAGTGAAAATCAGATTGCGGAACGCCTCTGCAAGGCTTGTTTCCGCCTCCTCATTGTCGATTATCCTGCGGCAGAAGTTATAGGTAATGTCAATGATATGCACCTGCCACGGCAAGGTAAAAAGGGGGAAGTTGTTTTCTTCGCAATACACAATCACCTTTGAGGAAACCGTATCTATATGAGGACCAAGATTTACCACCAGCCCTACAGCGTTATGCTCCTTAAGCTTTCGGACAAAGGGCATTAGCCACTCGTTTCCGTCGTGACCTATTCCTGTTGTGAAAACCAGCTCGTTTCCGTGGAGAAAGTCGGGCACGTCGCTGTCCTCAACCATGTGTACCCAGCGGACTGTATTGTCCATTCCGCCTCGTCCCGCTATCAGCTTCATATTGTAGTTCTTTTCCGCATTTCTGCAAAGCTGAGTCAGTGTAATGGCCAATTTGTCCGCCTCCTTTTTATCTGTGACTGCTTATGCGCTTTGACAAGCCTATTGCCTTTGTGGGGCAAACCAGTCTGCAAAGATGACAGCCCACGCACTTTGCACCGTTAAGGGTAGGGATTCTGTTTTCCCCGAAGCTGATTGCCTGATGACCGCCGTCATAGCAGGAAATATAGCATCTGCCGCAGCCTATGCACTTTTCCTTGTCAAATTTCGGGAATACCACCGTTTCCCTGTCAAGCTCATCGGTAGGCACAAGCTTTGAAAGCTCCGTTCCCACAAGGTCGGAAACCTTTGAAATGCCGTTGTCTTTCATATAATGGGAAAGACCCGAAACAAGATTGTCTATTACCCGATAGCCGTACTGCATAACTGAGGTCGTTACCTGAATATTGGAGCAGCCAAGGGAAATAAAGTCCAGTGCGTCCTGCCAGGTTTCAATGCCGCCCATACCGCTTATGGGAATATCCTTAAGGCTTGGATTTCGTGCCATATCGTAAATAAAGCGGAGCGCTATGGGCTTAACCGCCTTGCCGCTGTAACCCGAAACCGTGTTTTTGCCGCTTACCTCAGCGGAAACCGCCGTTGTTATGCTTTTGATTGTGTTTATCGCCGCAAGACCATCTGCGCCGCCCTCGACCGCCGCCATAGCGGGTATTTCCATGTGGGAAAGGTTAGGGGTCATTTTTGCAATGACAGGCAGCCTTGTTCCCTTTTTGGCAAGGGCTGTATAGCGCTCAACAAGCTGTGGGTCTTGACCTACGTCGCTGCCCATTCCCTTTGCGCTCATGTGGGGGCAGGAGAAGTTGCACTCGATTATGTCCGCTCCCGCTTCCTCGGAAAGCCGTGCAAGCTCCGTCCATTCCTCCTCGGTCTGACCCATTATTGACGACACAAGCACCTTGTTGGGGTAATTCTTTTTCAGTCTGCGGTAAATTTCAAGGTTTTCCTCAAGGGTATGGTCGCTTATCTGCTCCATATTTCTGAAGCCCACAAAGGGCGTACCCTCCTTGCCCACGGCGTCAAATCTTGGCGAAACCTCTTTTGGCATATAAAAGCCAATGGTCTTGTAAACTGCTCCTGCCCAACCCATATCAAAAGCCTTTGCAATCATATCATAATCGCTGGCAACTACCGAGGAGCTTAAGAAAAATGGGTTTTCACAGTGAACGCCGCAGAAGTCTATGTATAAATCCACATCTGCCTTTTCGGTGGGAGTAAGCTGCATTGCAGTTTCCTTAACGCGAACAGGTCTGTCGTAGTGAATACAAGCCTTTTCACAAGGCGCTTCACATTCCCCGCAGACGCCGTTTATAAACTCTCCCGCTCCCGATTTGTTCTCAAAGCGTACCGCAAGTAATGCCTTTCCCGGGTCGCAGCCCTTTGGACAGGCGCTTGTACAGGGTGGATTTTCGCACAGCAGACACCGTGCCCCTTCCTCGTATATATTCATCATAAAATCAACCTCATTTGCTGACGTGCTTAGCGCACTTTACAAACTTACCCCAGCCTCTTTCGCCTACAAACTTTCCGTTGTCGTAAACAAGCTTGCCTCTGGAGTAGGTCTTTACGGGATAGCCGTGTACCTGAACTCCCTCCCAGATTGTGTGGTCGCAGTCGGAGTGCATATTTGACTGACTGATTGTGAAATCCTTGGTTGGGTCGTAAATAACAATGTCTGCGTCCTTGCCAATAGCAATTTCGCCCTTTTCGGTGCAGCCGAAAATTCTTGCGGGATTTGTGCTGCACATTGCAACAACCTTTTCAAATGGGATAACTCCCTCGTTTGCCTTGCCAAGCATATACGGATACATATTTTCAATGCCTGCACAGCCGTTTGGAATCTTGCGGAAGTCGTTAAGTCCCCAGTCCTTTTCGCTTTGCAGGAACGGGCAGTGGTCGGTTGCGATTGTGTCAATGTCCCCTCTCTTGATTGCCGCCCATAATGCGTCCTGAGATTCCTGATTCTTCATTGGGGGCGAGCATACAAAGTTTCTGCCGTCGGGACGCTTGTAAACATCGCTTGTGAAGTGGAGATACTGAGGACAGGTTTCAGCGTAAATCTCGTAGCCATCGTCCTTTGCTTTCGTTACCGCTTCAACGCCCTGCTTGTTGGCAAGGTGTACTATGTACAGCGCAGCTCCTGCCGCCTTTGCAAGAGAAATTGCTCTTTCGTCAGCCTCTCCCTCAACAAACTCGGGACGGCTCATATAGTGATACCATGCGTCTGTTTTGCCCTCGCTGATATATTTTTCCGTAAGAGTATTTACAAGCTCGTTGTTTTCGGCGTGAACTCCGATAAGAGCGCCGTATTCCTTGGACTTGCAGAGAAGCTGATAGAAAACGCCGTCCTTAACGCCGAAATCATACACCATAAACACCTTGTAGGACGTAATTCCCATATCGCAGGCTTCGCCGATTGAATCAATAAGCTTGCCGTGAATATCCTTTACGCCTATGTGGAAGGAGTAATCAACCGCTGCGTCAGGCTCTGCGAGAGCGTTTCTCCGCTTGAAGGTATCCACCATTGATTCATCGAAATTCTGAAGCGCAAAGTCGAAAACCGTTGTTGTTCCGCCGCAGGCAGCCGCTCTTGTTCCCGCAAAGTAATCGTCGGAGGAAATAGTGCCGCCGAAAGGCATTGCTAAATGTGTATGAGCGTCGATAGCGCCGGGAAGAACCAGCATTCCCTTTGCGTCAACTACGCTGTCACATTCCATATCCGACAAATCAGCGCCAAGAGCAGCAATTTTTCCGTCCTTGACTGCAACGTCCGCCTTGAACATTTCCGACGCTGTAACAACAGTGCCGTTTTTGATTATCAAATCCATAATTATTGCCTCCTGTTAGTATGTTCTGATTGTTCATCGGAAAACCATCGCTTACGACGGCTTTCCGATAAACCCGGAGGACTGCTGCCCTCCGGATATCGTTTTGGGGAATAGAAGTATGAGATGAAGAGGGGATTATTTCTTGAAGAGGTCGTTCTTGTAAACAAGTACCAGACCAGAACGCTGATATACCTGAGCTACTTCAAGCAGCTCCATACCGCCTGCGTTTGCGTTGATAAGGTTGGAAACCCATGTTACGCCGAAATCGACTGTTCCGTTGTAAACGGCTGTTGTTTCTGAAATATCACCGCCGCCGCTTACGATTGTAACGTCAAGACCTACCTCGTCATAGTAGCCCTTTGCCTTAGCAACGTAGTAGCCCATAAACTGAGCCTGCGGCAGCCACTTTAACTGAACGGAAACTGCTGTCTTTTCGGGAGCACCGTCTGTTTCGGGGTCGTATGTCATATACGCTGTGCTTCTGATGTCGTCAAGGGTCATTGCCGCTAACTTATCCTTTGCTGCAGCGTCTTCAAGAAGAATGTACTTCTTTGCAAGGTCAAGGGTCTGCTGCATTGCTTCCTCGTCCATATTGCCTACTGTTTCGGCAGAAACGGAGTTGCCGTTCATATCTGTTGTTACCAGCTTTGCAACCTCGGAAGCCATATAAGCCTGGTGGTCTGCCGATACGGAGGAGCCTGCCTCAAATACGATTTCAGCCGCTTCCTCGGGATTAGCGCAGGCATAAGCCCAGCCCTTCATTGAAGCCGATACGAAAGCCTTTACCGTGTTTGGATTCTGCTCTGCAAACGCCTTTGAGCAGAACAGGTTATCCTCCAGCATTGCAACGCCCTCGTCATTCATATCGATAATGCCTACCGTGTCGCCGTAGCCGTAGCCGCCGTCATAACTGTTCTTAACAAGTCCAAGCTCGTTATAGGTCATTGCGGAAGCAAGAGTTACGGAGTCGCTGTCGAACTGGTCCATTGTGAAGTCCATTGTTATGTAGTCAGTTGGCAGACCATACTTTGTAAGCAGAGCCTGAATTTCGTACTCGTTGCCAAGTCCCCAGTTGCCAACCTTTCCATCAGCGGCCGCAGCCTTGATGATTTCTTCATTGCTCATCATTCCTGCTGCTTCGGGAGCGTCTGTTGCCTCTGCTGTTGTATCAGCTGAGTCGCCGCCTGCTGTTGTTGCGTCAGCCGCAGTTGTTGTCGCTGCTGTTGTGGTGGCTGCTGTTGTTGTTTCAGCAGTTGTGCCACCGCAGGCTGTAAGATGAGCGCATACAAGAATTGCCGCTACAGCCGCTAATAATGTTTTTCTCCTTGTCTGTTTCATAGTTGTTACCTACCTTTCAGTCTTTCTTTTTATTTAAGCTTTCGCCTATCAACGTGATTTTCGTCTTTTGAGGATAAGCTTTTCGGCTATCATCAATATGACGTACATTATAATTCCTATTGCACAGGCAATAGCTATGTACGCCCACGCCGTGGGGTATTGACCCTTTACTATGTTTTCTCTTATCTGTCTGCCTACGCCTACCGTTTCCTCAGCGAAGTATTCCGTTACCAATGCGCCGATAACGCTGGCAGGAACGCTTACTCTTAAGGCAGTGAAAATATAGGGAATACTGTTGGGAAGCCTCAGCTTTGTGAAAACCGTTATACGCTTTGCGGCATAGGATTTCATCAGATCCTCGGAAAAAGGCTTTAGCTCCGTAAGTCCTCTGAATGCGTTGACGCTCATGGCGGCGGTACAGGAAATTGTGACTACCAGTATTTTTGCAATGGTACTTCTTACGCTTACGTCGCCGCTTAAATCTCTTGTCCAGTTGTTGATAACGGGAGCAAGGGCTACAAGGGGTATTGCGTTAAATGCGGAAACTATTGTAAGTCCGCCTGCGCCCCACTTTGAAAAAACCGTTGCAATAATGGCAATTCCGTAGCCTAAAATCGAGCCGAACACCAGTCCGCCAAGGGCAACCGTAACAGTAATTTTAACGTGACCCATTATTGTGTCCCAGTTGGAGGAAATAATCTCGCCTATTCTTGTAGGGAGCGGGAGGGTTATCGTGTCTGTTCCTATCCAGGAATGAAGCACCTCCGTCTGCCAAAGCGCAACGATGACAACGCCGAACAAGATAGGAAGCGCAAAGCCTGAAATGCTGTTCATCAGCCGTTTTGCTTTCATTTTGTCCACCTCCGTCAGTCTTCCGCTTTTTTGCGCTTATATGGGCAAAGAAGCTTTTCAATAACGCCCATAAGCCAATAGCTTAAAATACCTATTACTGCGCTTATAAGCACAATGTCCCAGAAAACAAGTCTTGTCATGCCGCCCTTAAGGGATTGTGAAAGCATACAGCCAAGTCCGTTGCCGCCTTGCAGCGTATCAACAAGTATTGACGCCGTAATCGCCATAGGAGCGGAAATTTTCAGTCCCGTGAAGAAATAGGGGATACAAGCAGGTATAAGAGTTTTTGTGTAAAGCTGGAATTTGTTTGCCGCATAAGAGTACATCAGCTCGTGCTTTTCCCTTTCCACCGCCTTGAAGCCTGCAAGAACGTTTGTTGAAACGGGATAGAAGGTTAATATTGCGGCAATTACAATTCGCGAGGTGTTGATGTCACCTGTTATTGCAAGAATAATGGGCGCCATACCAAGAATAGGTATCATCTGAATAAGCATTAAATAAGGGAATGCGATTTTTTCAACAATGCCCGAAAGGTTCATACATTCCAACCGCAGCTGCCACTGCCAGTGGTCCGGATGCCTGGATCTCAGGGAACGGTACTG
>JBJERI010000244.1:0-7103 GCA_051882195.1 Ruminiclostridium sp.
TCGGGAGCGGGCATATTGTGGGAGGTTCTTATTGCGTTTACGCCCATTGATTTGAGAATAGTCATCTGCCTTTTCAGCGCCGCATAATTCACCGCAGCACCCAATGCGCCCAAATCGTGATGCATACAAACACCGTGAAGCTTTAAGGGCTTGCCGTTAAGCTTAAAGCCCTCGCTTGGTGAAAACTCGGTTTTGCGGTAGCCGTAACGGGTGGTTTCGGTCTGTATTATTTCCTCGCCTATGGACAGGGTGGTTTTTAAGGTGTAAAGGTTGGGGTTTTCGGTATCCCATAATGCAGGACGGTAAACAAGGGGGTTCTGATTGTCCGTTGCGGTTTCGCCCGATTCAAGCTTTACGTTGCTGTGGGAGAAAACCACCGTTCTGCCGTTGCTGTCGATTATTTCGTGGATAAGCTCAATTTTCGCATTGCTTTCGCTTTCGTTGATTATCTCGGTTTCAACGTGAGTTCTCGACTTTCCGTCCGTAACAATGTAAATCCCGTTTTCTACAATGTGAACAAGTGGTACTTTCTTGATATATACATTTCTGTAAATGCCTGCGCCGCTGTACCAGCGTGTATTTGGCGCTTCGTGCTGTACTCTTACAAGGAGCGTGTTTTCCCCCTCTTTAGCGCCTTTAAGTTCAAAATAAAAGGAGGAATAGCCGTATTTCCAGACGCCTATTTCCTTGCCGTTAAGATAAACGGTTGAGTTCATATAAACGCCGTCAAAGCAGATGTACAGCTTGCCGTCAAGGTCGTTTTTGTCAAGTACAAAGCTCTTTTTGTACCAGCCCTCGCCCGTTTTGTATAGGTTTCTCGTATCGCCGATAAGCCAGTCGTGAGGTATTTCTACTTCGTGCCAATCCTTTTCGCTGTTTATTTCGTCAAGTGATGTGCCAATTTCCTTAAGGGTAAATTTCCAGTTGTCGCCGAAAAGGGTCTTGCCGTTTTTTAACATAATATATTCCTTTCAGATGTCAAAATTAAGCTGTGAGAATAATTCAATCCGCATAAAGCTTGTAGGGTCGATTATCACAAGCTTTTTCCCCATTTTGTCCGCATAGTTGACGGTGTTCATTGTACCGCCCTTTTTGCCGTCGAATACCGCCAACAGCGCTCCTGCCGTATCCACAAGATATCGGTTTCTTTTCTGCATACAGCCCTGCTCATAAGGCCTTTGAGTAACCATAACAGACCCGTCGCTTTTGTCAAGAATTGTGTTGTATCGGGCAATGCTGCTTTCGCTCCAGCCTGCGGTTTGATTCTCACAGGGGATAATGGCAAAAAGCCGTATATGGGGGTATTGCTCCTTAAGCTCAAGAACAATTTCGGCGCATATCATATCAATGCCCATTGCCATACCCGATTGAAAATAGCGGTAGCCGCTTTCGATAAGCTTGATTATTTCACTGCGGATAACCTTTTTCAGCCTTATGCAGTCGGGGTGGCTTTCGTTGAAGCCGAATGAAAGCTTCTGCGGTCGATAGCCCGTAAAGGAGCAGGTTTTTTCCGTGTCCTTTGAATTATAATTCAATTTTATACACTCCGTTTTTCTCTGTTTCAAAAGTGATAATTCCGTTGTCAGCGGCAATTTCTTTTCCGTTCAGCCTTGAAAGCTTTGTTTTTACTCTGCAAATTCCCCCAAGGGTGGAGGTTATTGCAATACTTTCCGCCTTGCCCTCAGACCATCTTACGTCCACAATAAAGCCGCCTCGGGCGCAAAGTCCCTTGTATTCTCCGCTGCTCCACCGTGACGGCAAAGCGGCAAGAGGCTCAATATAGCCCTCGTGGCTTTGCAGCAGCATTTCAGCAATGCCTGCGCTGCCGCCGAAATTTCCGTCAAGCTGGAAAGGCGGGTGGAAGTCGAAAAGGTTTGGATAGGTGCAGCTTGAAAGCAGACCCGACAAAAGCTTGTAGGCTCTGTTTCCGTCCTTTGTTCTTGCCCATAGATTTACCTTAAAGGCTCTCGCCCAGCCTGTTGAATCGTCCCCTCTGTGGTTCATTGTGGCAATGGCGGCTTTCATTAGGTCGGGAGTGTTTGCGCTGATTGCTTTTCCCGGATATAAGCCCAGCAGATGGGAAATATGGCGGTGACAGGGCTGAACCTTGCTGTTGTCAAAGTCCTCGTTGTCCTCCTCAAACCATTCCATAAGCCTGCCCGTTTTGCTTACCTTGTAGGGCTTAAGCATTTCGCACTGCTTTTTGATCTCATCACGCAGTTCTTCGTCAACATCAAGTATTTCCGCCGCCTTTATAAAGTCCTTGTAAAGCTGTTCAATAAGGGACTGCTCATAGGTGTTGCCTATTGTAACAGGTCCGTGCTCGGGGGAGTAGGTGGGGCTTGAAACCAGTCTGTCCTGCTTATCGTCGTAAATCAGCCATTGCTTGTAGAAAACTGCGCTTTCACGCATTATGGGATAGATACGCTTTTTAAGCAGCTCCTTGTCCCCCGTAAATTCGTAGTATTCCCACAAATTCTGCATAAGCCACGCAACCGCCGCTGTTGACCAGCCCCAGTAGAAATCCCAGCCGGGGGCAGTCCAGCCGAAGGGCGAGGTCTGGGTGTGTGCGATCCAGCCGTTTTCGGGATTGCTTTCGGTGGATTCAATGCCGTAATATTCCTTTGCGGTGACCCGTCCCGCAGGGCGCATACTGTCAAGAAAATCAATCAGCGGCAATGCACATTCCGCAAGATTTGTGTTATAAGCGCCCCAGTAATTCATCTGAAGATTGACGTTTATATGATAGTCGCAGCACCATGGGGGACAGTTGGTTTCATTCCATACGCCTTGTAAATTTGCAGGAAGAGTGCCTGCTCTTGAGCTTGAAATCAGCATATATCTGCCAAACTGGAAATACAATTCTTCAAGAGCGGAAGCGTTTGTCATATCGCCGCTTCTGTACTGCTCAACAAGCTTGTCTGTATCAATTTGGGGATAATCCGTATTGTTCAGCGAAAGGGAAACTCGCTCAAACAGGGGCTTGTAATCCGCTTGGTGTTCCGCAAAAAGCTTGTCCCAGCCCATTCCCACAGCCTTTTCAAGGCGCTTGTTCACAGCCCCTACAGGGTCGGTGTTATTGCGGTAGGTTGGGTATTTGTCTGCGTAATCTGTTGCCGCCGAGAAATAAATTTCAACGCTGTCTGCGTGCTCCACCATAACGCTGTCCTTTGCGGTAAGCAGCTCGCCGCCGCTGTGAACTACCGTAAACTGTGCTGCGTATTTAAGCCCGTTATCCGCAATTGCGCCGCTGTAATAAAGGGAGTTGTCCCTTGCGCCGACCTGTCCGTTTGGCTGAATATTATCAAGAGAAAGGCGCAGGCAGATTCGTCTTGGCTTATCGGAAGAAAGCCTTATGCAGATTACATTTGACGGGTAATCTGCAAAAGCTTCACGCTTGTGAATCGCACCCTGATAAGTGAAAGAGCAGGTGTAAAGGCTGTTGTTCATATCAAGCTGTCGGCTGTAATTTTCCGCCTTTGTTTCGTCAATATTGGAAAAGGTGAGCATTGCGTTGCACAAAAGCTGATATGCGCCGAATCTGTGGCAGTCCCCCGTTAAATGGGGCAAAAGCTCCAGTGCTTCCTCATATTTGTTGTCGTGGAGAAGCTGCTGTACCTGTTTGACGTATTTGTAGCTGTCCGCCTTGTTTCCGCCGTTGTATTCCGCATTTTCCGCAGGACCGCCCGTCCACAGGGTTTTCTCGTTGAGAACGATTTTTTCCTGTGCAATGCCGCCGAAAAAGCTTGCTCCCATATAGGCGTTTCCTATTGGCAGACATTGCTGCTCCCACTTGCCGAAATCCCCGGGAGCGCTGAAGCTGATTATATTTTTCAAAGCCTTATATCCTCCATAAATTACGCATAAAACAAATAAAGAAATACTGTCAATTTATCCAAATTAACAACTTCATTATATAGTATAAGTATAAAATTGTCAATGAAATATGCACAAAAATACAATTATATATTGACTTATATTTGTTTATGCTTTAAAATGATAACAAGTAAAACATTGGGAGGAAGTATGGAAAAGGATTTAAGCTCATTGGCTTTATACACAGGTTTAAGCTACAACGAAAAAACAGACACATTAAGCGGTACCGAAAGAGGATACAATATTGCCGTTAAGGAAGGGGCGGACAACGGCTCCTACAGTATTTACTGCTGGGTGAAATCAAGCGAACTTTCTTTGCCTGAAAACCTTGACAGCTTTATGAACGAGTACAAAAACGGCACGCCAAACGGAATTATCGGCTGGCGTTATGCGGATAACACAATGCTTGCTGTAATGGGAAAAAGCGGAGATTCCGAGCAGAACGGAAAGGCGCTGAAAGCCTTTGCAGAGGATCTGACAATGTTTTTCTCAATGAACGGCTATGAAAGCTGCTGCGCTTTCTGCGGCGGCGAGGACGGAATGGGAATTTACGACGACGGAACGGCAGTTTTCCAGCTTTGCACAAAATGTATGCACGAAAAGAAAAGCGGTCAGCCTGCATTTGCGGGGGCTGCTTCGACCCAGAACGCCGCAGTTCAGCAGGCGCAGGATTTTGCCGCACAAACACCTCTGTCTTATGGTCAGCCTGCGCAGAACGTGAGCGCACAGACACCTCCGCCTTACGGTCAACCTGCGCAGAACGTGAGCGCACAGACACCTCCGCCCTACGGTCAACCTGCGCAGAACGTAAGCGTACAAACACCTCCGCCTTATGGACAGCCAGCATCGAATAACGGCGCACAAACTCCTCCGCCTTATGGACAAACTCCCCCTCCGCAGCCTTTCCCACAGCAGAACGGCTTCGGCAATGTTTCACCCGACCTTGTTTTTGAGCCTGTAAAGCCTGTTAAAAATAATGTGGCGCTGGGCTTTCTTGGGGCGGTATTGTTCTCAATTATCGGCGCTCTTATCTGGCTTCTGATAAGTCAGCTGGGCTATATTTCATACCTTGGCGGTCTTGCGGTTTCATTCTTTACGGTTTTCGGCTACAAGAAATTCAGCGGCGGCGGCTTTAACGCAGTCAGCATTTTTGTCTGCATTATCGTCATTGCCGGAATGGTTTTCCTTGCCGAATTAAGCTCCATGACTTTGTTTATTATGCAGTCCATAAACGATTCCTACGGTACGGGAATAAGCTTTTTTGAAACCCTTGAATGGATACCCGTATTCCTCAGCGATTCCGAAATTTCGGGCAGCCTAACCCACGATCTGATTTTCGGCTACATAGTTACGGCAATCTCCGCAGTGGCTATATTCTCAATCGAAATAAAGAAGGCAAAGTAATAACCTAATAACTCAACAAACCCCGATAAATTCTGCATTTGTCGGGGTTGTTTTTTTGCAAAAACGTATTGAAATCGGCAGTGAAATATGGTATATTTACATTAAAATAAAACCGAAAGGACACCGCAATATGAGTACAAAAACAAAGAAGCCTCTTGGACTTACACCGCCAATGGGCTGGAATTCATGGAATACCTTTACATGGAACATCAACGAGGAGCTTATTAAGGAAGCCGCAGACGCAATGGCTGAAAACGGACTTAAGGACGCAGGCTATGAATATGTTGTAATAGACGACTGCTGGAGCGAAAAATCCCGTGACAAAAAGGGAAGCCTTGTTCCTGACCATAACAAATTCCCAAACGGAATGAAAGCGGTTGCGGACTATGTTCATTCAAAGGGACTTAAGTTCGGTATGTATTCCTGCGCCGGAACTCACACCTGTTCAGGTCATCCCGGCAGCTTTGAGCACGAATTTCAGGACGCTGAAACCTTTGCAGGCTGGGGAGTGGATTTCCTCAAATACGATTACTGCTACAAGCCCTCACAAATTCCCGGAGAGGTGCTTTACAAGCGAATGGGCGCCGCTTTGAGAAACTGCGGACGTGATATTCTTTTCTCCGCCTGCAACTGGGGCAACGACAATGTTTACAACTGGATAAAGCAGTCCGGCGCTCAGATGTACCGCTCAACAGGGGATATTCAGGACAGCTGGGAGTCCATAAAAACGCTTTGTCTTTCACAGCTTGATAAGGAATGTTACGCAGGGCCTTTCTGCCACAACGATATTGATATGCTGGTAGTAGGTATGCACGGCGGCAGCAACAACGAGTTTATCAAGTCCGTAGGCGGCTGTACCGACACCGAATACAAGTCCCATTTCTCAATGTGGGCAATTATGAATTCACCGCTGATGATTGGCTGCGACATCAGGAATATGACCGAGGAAACAAAGAAAATTCTCACCAACAAGGACGTTATTGCACTTAATCAGGACATTGAGTGCAGAGGACCCTACTGCATCAGACAGTGGAACAATCCCGAAAACGTAATGGCATTTGTAAAGCCCTTGTCCAACGGCGATTACGGAATTGCAATGTTCAACTTCAGCGACAAGCGAAGCGAAATGTCACTCCAGTTCTGGGATATAGGATTATCCGCAGCGGCAGGCAGAGGACTTTCAATGTACGACTGCTGGGAGCATAAGGAGCTTGGCGTTTTCACAGAGCGCTTTGTTACCGAAATCGAGCCCCACGACTGCGTTGTTCTGAGAGGCAAGGTCGTTAAGGCAAAGTAATGAGCAATTACAAGACCTGCAAGAAATGCGGAGCGCCCCTTGGTGCAGACGATATTGCAATATACCGCAAAATGGTGAACAGGGGAGCAGAGGATTTTTTCTGTATCGACTGCCTTGCGGAGTATTATAAGTGCGACCGTGAAGCCATTGAGGAGCGGATAAGATATTATCGGGAAAGCGGAGAATGTACGCTGTTTAGATGAAACAAGACCCTTTACATAAAGCGTAAAGGGTCTCAGACTGTCGATAAACCCTTAAACAGGGTTTATCTTAGTGAATAGTGAATAATGAATAGTGAATAATTGAGGTTTGCCCTTCGGGCAAGGATTTAAAAAGTAAGCTATAATCACATTTTCCGGAATAATCGGCGAAGCCGATACCACAATTATTCATTCTTCGTTATTCAATATTCATTTCTTGTCGAAAAGACTTTTTCAACAAGCTAAGACCCTTTACATAAAGCGTAAAGGGTCTCAGTCTGTCGAAAAAGTCCAGAAACCTCTGGGCTTTTTCTTCATTATGTGGT
>JBJERI010000245.1:0-7065 GCA_051882195.1 Ruminiclostridium sp.
AGCTGATTTGTAATCAGCAGGTCGGGGGTTCGAGTCCGTCCACCAGCTCCAATTTAAATATGTGGGAGTGTTCCCGAGTGGCCAAAGGGGGCAGACTGTAAATCTGTTGCGTTTCGCTTCGGTGGTCCGAATCCACCCGCTCCCACCAAATGCGCCCCTGCTGATTGCAGGGGCTGATTTAATATTGAAGAATGAATAATGAAAAATGAATAATGTATATGCTTAGGCGCATTTGTATTATTCATTATTCACTATTCATTTTTCTTTATTCAATAAAAGGAATTGTATATGAACGAAAATCCGCTTCTCGAAAAAACCTTGAATTTTGCTGCAAGAATAGTAAAGCTACATCAATATCTCCAAAAAGAAAAGAAAGAAACGATTATTTCTAAGCAAGTACTTCGTAGCGGAACTTCAATCGGTGCAAATGCATATGAAGCCGCTTACGGAATAAGTACAGCAGATTTTATTTCCAAACTTCAGATATCATTAAAAGAAACTGCCGAAACGGAGTACTGGCTAAAGCTCCTTATTTTAACGGATTATGTAGAAAAATCACATGGCGAGTCAATTTTGTCTGATTGCGTTGAAATTAAAAAAATACTGATTTCTTCTCTGAATACAGTAAAGAAAAAACCAGGAAACACAAATAGTTAATTTTTCTAAATTATACATATCCGTCTGTTTTGCAGAAATCTATTTCTTATAAAACAGGCATAAAAATAAGACCTCCTTTGGAGAGTAATTATGAATATAGCAACAATCGATTTAAGAAAATGCAAAAACGCTATGGAAATTCACGCCGCTATACAACAAAGCTTATGTTTGCCTGCGTGGTATGGGAAAAATGCCGACGCTCTTTGGGATATGCTGACGGGATACATTGAGATCCCCGTAACAATATGCTTGTTTTTGCCCCAAAGCAGCAGCGCAAGCGTGAACGATGAAATCAAAAGGATTTTGCAGGTATTTAAGGATGCTGCTGATTCGGGCTACGATATTACATTATTAAACGGATATAAGGAATTTTTAGAATGACAAAATACATATTATCAAACATAAGCAGACGCCGTATGAAAAATACGGTGTTTTTTATGTTAAAATCAAATCCAGCTATTACTTCTTTGCTTTTTCCCCCGCAATATGTTACAATATAATTAAGATTTTCATAAGAATTATACCATAAAATAAATAAGATTTTCATGCTATTATAAGCGTGAAGGGAGGAAATATGATGTCAGAACATAAGGTCCTTGTTGTTGACGACGACAGGGAGATAGTGGGAGCTATTGCAAAAATGCTGGAGCTTGAGGGAATTGAGGCGGTAAAGGCTTATAACGGCGCAGAGGCTGTTGAAATGCTTAACCGTACCGAAATACACCTTATAATTCTGGATATTATGATGCCGCAAATGGACGGAATCTCGGCGGTAATCAAAATCAGAAGCAGCCGCAATATTCCCATAATAATGCTTTCCGCAAAAGCAGAGGAAAGCGACAAAATTTTAGGTCTGTCCGTGGGCGCAGATGATTATGTCACCAAGCCCTTTTCCCCGCCCGAGCTTATGGCAAGGGTAAAAAGTCAGCTGAGAAGATACACTTCTCTTGGGGATTATCAGAAAAAGGGCGACGGCGAAAAATTAGTGCTTGGCGGACTTATGCTCCGCAAGGACGAGCATTTGCTGTATGTTGACGGAAGTCCCGTTAAGCTTACTGCAAAGGAATACGGCATTGTGGAGCTGCTTATGACAAATGCGGGGCGTGTTTTTTCCGCAGAGGAAATTTATGAGAAAATCTGGAACGAAACGGCATATTCGGTTGAAAACACCGTTATGGTGCATATCCGTCATATTCGTGAAAAAATCGAAATCAACCCGAAAGAGCCGAAATATTTAAAGGTGGTGTGGGGCGTTGGCTACAAAATGGAAAAAAATAAGCAGGAGTAATTGGTTTAAAATCCTGCTGGCAGTTCTTTATATTGTCTGCTTTGGCGCAATGGGGTTTGTTACCTGTTATGTGCCTGCAAATTATTCGCTGAACTATATAGAGGTTTTTGAAGAAATACCGTGGAAAAGCTTTGAAGAAAAACAAAGCGAAACGCTGTGCTGGTATGCGTTGTGTCTGGAATCGCTTGCATTTGATCCTGCACATCAGATTTCCGAAGCAGACGATGGATCGAAAACTTATATTGATATAAACGCAATGGAGGAAACAGCGTCAGATCCCATTATGGTAAACTGGTTGTCCGCTGCAGTAAGTAACCTGAATTTTTACATAAGGATTGAAACCGTTGACGGCTCTGTTTACGAAAACAATTATGACCACAAAGCAGATTTGACCTTCAGTCACGATAAAGGCTGGAGTGACGCAAATATGCAGCGAAGAGGCGGAGATTTTAATTCCTGTGCCTGGCTGAAAAACATTACTGTCGGTATTCCAAGCTATGAGTACGATGAAATTGTTTATAGATTCGGAATATGCCGCCCTATGCTGATAAATGTGCTGATTGTGGATCTATGCCTTATTGCGGTAATAATAATACTGACCGTTCTTATGTGCAGAATAATCGGAGAAAAGCCTGACGGAGAGAAAGCCTCATGCAAATTTTTCAGAGCATACTATGAAATATTAACAGTCTTAGCCATTATTGCAGGTATTTGTGCATATCAGATTCCCTATAGTTTACTTTTCTATAATTCGCAAACTTACCATACTTCGTTCTGGCCTGTTTCTTTGATACTTACATGTGCAATTCTGCTAACTGCGCTTATGGGTGCAATACTGCTTTATCTTATCTGCTGTATTTCGGTCAGGGCAAAAAACAACTGTCTGCGTAAGGGCAGCCTGTTATTTGTAATCGGAAGAGGCCTGCTTTTTGCCAAAGACGTGTTCACGGGGCAGTCCTTCAAGTCCAAAGCTTCAAAAAAGGTGCTTGCAATTGACGCGTCCTTTTTTGTCGTTACACTGCTTTCCGTCTTGTGTTTGTTCATCGGCTCATACGTTAACATCAACAGCTACTGCGTTGATTTAAGCTTCAGCACCCCCGTATTTATGACCGTAACTGCAATAATTCTGATTATGCTGATACTTTTCCTGTACGGCAGATACTTCATTATAAAAGACCAATCGGAGCTTGAAAAGCAGATTGAGCAGATTTGCTCGGGAAACGACCAATACAGACCTGTTCTTTCAAAAAATTCCGCCTATGAGGAAAGCAGCAGACAGCTTACGGAGCTGGGAGAAAACTACAAGAAAAGCCTTGCGGAGCAAATCAAGGCGGAGCGAATGAAGGTTGACCTTATAACCAACGTTTCTCACGACCTGAAAACGCCCCTGACCTCTATAATCAGCTATGTTGACCTGCTTTCAAAGGAAACGCTGCCCCCGCAGGCGCAGGAGTATGTGGAGGTTTTACAGCAAAAGTCGGAACGGCTCCAAAGCATTGTTGCAGATGTTTTCGACCTTGCAAAGGTGTCAAGCGGCGAAATTGCAGTAAGCCTTGAAGCCCTTGATTTAAGCAAGCTTTCGGAGCAGACCTTTGCGGAAATGGAGGACAAATTCGCAGGCTTTGAGGTGCGGAAGAAAATCTGCCAGCCCCCTGTAACAGTCCTCGGGGACGGCAAAAAGCTTTACCGCATTATTCAGAATTTGCTTGACAATGCGCTGAAATATTCCCTAAAGGGCACACGGATTTACTACACCCTTGAAAAATGCGAGGACAAGGCAGTTGTTTCCATAGTCAACACCTCCTCCTACGAAATGGACTTTACCGCCGAGGAAATTATGGAGCGCTTTGTGCGGGGTGACAAGGCAAGAACGTCCGAAGGCTCGGGGCTTGGACTTGCCATTGCAAAGGGCTTTGCCAATACCTGCGGCGGCGATCTCAGAATTGAAATCGAGGGCGATATGTTCAAGGCCATTGTTGAGTTTCCGCTGCTGGAAAATACCGAACAGAACAACCCAGAATAATTACCGCTGATAGCTACTTTCTTTCGGGGAGTTTTTCAAAATTGAAAGCTCCCCTCCCCCTCTCATATAAAAAAGCTTAGTATAAACACAACGCTTATACTAAGCTTTTAATTATATACGGTAAAATTACAACAAACAGGTAAATTACAGGCTGATGTGCAAGATAAATCAGCAATGAATGTCTGCCCACAAAGGAAAGGGGCTTTATTCCGAAACTGAACGCCTTTCCGAAAAGCTTTTTTTCCTTGAAAAATCTGCCCATAAAATAGCCCGTTACAAACAGAAAAAACCAGGGCAGAATAGGGAAATAGTCCGTTGAGAAAAAACCGCTCTGCGGAAATCCAAAATAGGCGGTTATGTAATTGCTGTAAAAAAATCGGGGTATTTCCGTAAATCTGACGCTGAAAAAGCCTATGTATCCTTGCTGTACGTTTCTGAAAACGCCGAAAAGCAGAAAGGAAACAATTGCTCCCAAAACAGGATTTATCCTGCTGAAAGGCTTATCCAGCGCCGTCATTATGAGCATTGCCGAGCCAAGGAGCGTAAGCACTCCGAAAACCACAATGTCCTCAGGGAGAAAAATCAGGGTAATCGCCGTAGGGAGAAGTCCTGCACCAAACACAATAAGCCCACGCTTAAGGTGCTTTTTCCCCAAAGTGAAGCAAAAGCCCGACAAAAGTATGAATGTCCAGCGGATACTTTGCTGCCAGATATGAGCGTAAATACTGTGGTACCATTCCCAGTTGCAGCCCAGAATATACACAAAATCCCATGAAGCGTGGTAAAGCACCATACTGATTATGGTAATTCCCCGAATGGTGTCAAGAAGTTCAAGTCTTTGTTTTTTCATGGTTATATTTTAACCTATTTTCTGACATTTTTCAAGCCCTTACAATACGGGAATCCATATTAAAAATTACTTTCCACCTATCCGCCTGTTTCTTCCGTGTGGTGGTAATGTGAAAAACGCCCTCCAAATCCTTGTTTTCTTCCTTTGAAACCTTTGTTTCAATAACATAATGCACCTGACATAATTCGTCCGTGGTGAAAATAATCTCAAAATCGGATATTTCATAGGACGAAAGGTCAAATTCCTTAATAACATAGCTGTATTCAAGTCCGCTGCACTTGAATCCGCCGCAGACCATTACCGCATTTTCCTCAACAAGTTCAAGAAAGCTTTCGGAATTTCTGTTCTTTGCCGCTTCCCACATTGCAATTTCCAATTCTTTTATTTCCATTGCAGCCTCCATCTGTTACAGTACAAATTCAAACAGGAAAAAGTCCATCCAGCCCACATTTTCCGCAAACCAACGTTCTGTTCCTCTGTTAATAAAGCCCACCGATTCATAAAGCTTATGGGCAGGCTGGTTGCAGGAAAGTGCGTCTAATCTCACCGCTTTTTTGTTCATATCACGAGCAAGCTTTTTAACAAGGCTCATTGTTTCTCTACCTATTCCCTGTCTTTGCATTTTGGGATTAACGCATAGAATATGCACAACCGCCGCTTCCTCGTCAGCAATTGAAACCGCCCACTCCGTATTGTGATAATCCTCGGTCTGATAAGGCGTTACAGCCAGCGCAGAGGCAATTTCACCGTTCTTTTCACAGTAATACATCACGCCTTGTTTGATATAATCCGTAATTATCTCATCATCGGGATATCTGCCGTAAATCCAGCGTGTATATGTCTGCATATTATCAGTGTTCTGAATCACATACTTATAAAAAGATTCAAGCCTTTTAAAATCCTCTGCCTTTGCTTTTATCAGTTCCATATTAACCTTGCTCTTTCGCATATTCAATCAGCTTATCTATATTTTCCCTGTCTGTATAGTCAACAGGCTTGTCAAAAGCGCCGAAAAGACCGCTATCGCCGTCGGGATTGCTGTTCTGCTGCTGCAATTGCTTTTTCATCATGGACATCATCAGCTTGTCAAAACCCTTAAGCTTGCCGAAGTCAAAGCCGCCACGCAGATAAAAGCAGGCAATATTTTTCTGCTGCTCCTCGGTGAGCAGTCTGCTCCACAATGGCGCAGTGACCTTTTCCTCGTCCTTGCTTGCTCCTACCGCAAACAGAATAAGCTTCTTCCCCGAAAGTCTGTTCAGATTTTTTACAATAAGCTTTGCGCCGCTTACCATTCCGGCATAAACTCCGCCTCCGCATATTACGGTATCATAGTCCACAATATCGGACAGCGAGGCGTTTTCCTTTATATCGCAGCCCAATTCCTCTGCAATCCATTCGGCATACTTTTTGGTATAGCCTGTCTTTGATTTATAAATTACAATTGCTTTCATCTTGTTTCCTCTCAACAGATAATACTGATTTCTAATCTCCTTATAGACAAAGTCTATAAGGAGAGCCGCCTGAAAGGCGGCAAGTCAAAACCTATGGTTTTGACTGAATTAGTATTGAACGGCTTTCCTGCGGCTTCGCCGCACCCACCGCAAAGCGGTGGGTTCAACCTATAGACTTTGTCTATAGGTTGATTAGGAAATAGTATAAATTGTTATGCAGGCATTATACTACTTATTTATATCCCTGTCAAGTAAACAAAACAGACGTATGCATTGCACACGTCTGCTGTTTTTATATTGAGGAGATTACTTAGCAAGTCTTTCTTCAAGAGCCGCAAGCTGCTTCTTCATTTCTTCGGGGAGCTTGTCGCCGAACTTAGCATAGAATTCCTTGATGCCCTTAACGTCCTCAAGCCAGTATTCCTTATCAACTGAAAGGAGATCCTTGATTGTTTCGGTTGTGATACCCTCTGCTTCAAGACCCTCTACGTTGATGTCCTCGGGCTTTGGCTCATAGCCGATAGCTGTTTCAACAGCGTCAGCCTTGCCGTCAGCACGGTCGATAATCCATTCGAGAACACGCATATTGTCGCCGAAGCCCGGCCAGATGAAATGACCTTCGTCGTCTGTACGGAACCAGTTAACGTTGAAGATCTTAGGAGCCTTGTCGCCAAGCTTTTCGCCCATCTCGATCCAGTGTGCCCAGTAGTCGCCTACGTTGTAGCCGATGAAAGGCTTCATAGCCATAGGATCGTGACGGAGAACGCCTACTGCGCCTGTTGCAGCAGCTGTTGTT
>JBJERI010000246.1:0-7039 GCA_051882195.1 Ruminiclostridium sp.
AGTACAAAGCCCGAGCGCTCCTTGTCGAAAGGAATGGAGGCTCTGTCAACGTCCGTGCTTCTTGTTACGGCGTGCATATTGTTGAAGCCTGCAAAAGCAAAGCCGATGTCGCAGCACTCCGTACCGCCTGCGATAGCGCAGTCAAGATAGCCGTGCTTGATTAAGCGGAACGCCTCGCCGATTGCGTGAGTGCCGCTTGCGCAGGCTGAAACGGTGCAGTAATTTGCGCCCTTGAAGCCTGTCTTGATTGCAACTGTGCCTGCCGCCATATTGCCAATCATCATAGGGATTGTGAATACGGAAACTCTGCCGTTGCCCTTGTTGTTATAGTTCAGTATCTGCTCCTCGGTGGTCTTGATGCCGCCGATTCCCGAGCCGATAATTGTGCCGCAGCGGAATGGGTCAAGGTCCCTGAAATCCGTTCCTGCGTCCTCCAATGCCTTCATTGAAGCGTAAACGGCGTACTGTGTAATCATATCCGTTCTTCTTGCGGTTTTCTTGTCGATATATTCTGTGCAGTCGAAATTCTTTACTCTTGCAACAACGTTCTGCTCCTCGCTCTGACCCTCGAACCAGGGCGCAAGCTCAAAGCCGTGCTTGTTTGCAACAATGCTGTTCCAGAATTCCTCAACGGTGTTGCCGATAGGGCTTACAACGCCAAGGCCTGTTACTACAACTCTCTTCATATTATCTCCTTCCTTATGGCGCAGCTTACATTGAAAGTCCGCCGCTTATTTCTATTACCTGTCCCGTTACATAGGAGGAATCCTTGCCTGCAAGGAACGAAACAACGCCTGCAATTTCCTCAACCTGTCCGTAACGCTTCATTGCTATCATATCGAGAATCTTTTTCTTCTGTTCATCTGTAAGAGCGTCTGTCATGGGAGTCTGAATAAATCCGGGAGCAACTGCGTTTACGTTGATTCCTCTGCTGCCGAATTCCTTTGCGGCGCTCATTGTCATACCTATTATCGCCGCCTTTGAAGCGCTGTAATTTATCTGACCGGGGTTGCCGTGCAGACCTGCAACGGACGAAAGGTTGATGATACGTCCGGAGCGCTGCTTCATCATTACTGCGCCAACGTGCTTTGTCATATTGAATACGCTCTTCTGATTTACCGCAATAACAAGGTCGTAATTTTCCTCGGACATTCTTACAAGCAGTCCGTCCCTTGTTATGCCTGCGTTGTTAACAAGAACGTCTATTGAGCCGAAACGCTCCTTGACCGCCTTTACCATTTCCTCGCACTGTGCGTACTTTGAAACGTCCGCAACGAAGCATTCCGCCTCAACGCCGTAGCTGCGGCATTCTTCTGCCACTGCATAGCCGCCCTTTTCAAGCTGCGCCTCGTTAACATCGTTGATAGCGATATTGAATCCGTCCTTTGCCAGTCTTTTCGCAATAGCTGCGCCAATACCCTGACTTGCGCCTGTGATAATAGCTGTCGGCATTTATTTTCCTCCTGATGTTCAAATTTAAGTTTTACTTTTAGTATTACCTATTGAGCAGCTTTTCAGCCTGTTCAAACATTTCTTCAACAATTTCAGCAGCAGGCTGTACCTTGTTTACAAGACCTGCGATTGCGCCGCAAAGGAAGGTACCTTCTTCAAGGTTTCCGTCCTGAACAGCCTTTCGAAGCGAACCTACCGTAAGATTTTCAAATTCCTCGGGAGTACCGCCCTTGCGCTCAAAATCAAGGAGCGAGCGTGCAAACTTTGTCTTTACTCCGCGGCAGGGGTGTCCCGTAAATCTGCCTGTTACAATGCTGTCGGTGTCCTTTGCGCCGATAACCAGATCCTTGTATGTCTGTGAGATCTGACATTCCTCTGCGGCAAGGAACCGTGTTCCAACCTGAACGCCCTCTGCTCCAAGCATAAAGCCTGCGGCAATTCCTCTGCCGTCGGCAATTCCGCCTGCTGCAATAACCGGGATAGAAACTGCGTCAACTACCTGAGGAACAAGACACATTGTTGTTATTTCGCCGATATGACCGCCGCTTTCCATACCCTCCGCAATTACTGCGTCAGCGCCTGCACGTTCCATTCTCTTTGCAAGAGCCACGCTGGGGATAACGGGAATAACCTTGATTCCTGCGTTTTTCCAAGCCTCGATGTACTTGCCGGGATTGCCTGCGCCTGTTGTTACAAAAGCAACCTTTTCGTCAATTACAAGCTGCGCAATGTCCTCTGCGCTTGGGGACATAAGCATAACGTTTACGCCGAAGGGCTTGTCCGTTTTCTCCTTGCACAGTCTGATTTCGTTTCTGATTGCGTCTGCGGGAGCGTTGCCTGCGGCGATAATTCCTGCGCCCCCTGCGTTTGAAACGGCTGAAGCAAGCTTATGCTCCGCAATCCACGCCATACCGCCCTGAAGAATGGGGTACTTGATGTTTAAAAGTTCCGTTAATCTTGTTGTCATTTGTTTTTCCTTTCAAAGTCAATATTCAAGGTAGGCGGCGCCGTAGGTAAGACCTGCACCGAAGCCTACAAGACATATCTTCATTCCGTCAAATAGCTTGCCTGCACGCTTTAAATCGTCAAGGCACATTGGAATACAGGAGCTTGAAGTGTTTCCATAATGCTCAAGATGTGTATAAACCTTTTCGGGGTCGATTCCCATTGTTTTAACTGCGGTTTCAATGATTCTGATATTGGCCTGATGAGGAATTACAAGGTCAACGTCCTTAACGTCAATTCCCACCTTGTCGCAAACGATTTTCGCCGCCTTTGGCATTGCCGTTACCGCAAACTTGTAAACGCCCTTGCCTGCCATCTGAAGATATTTGTGCTGCTTGTCGCTGGTGATAATTCTGTCGTAAAGCTTCTTGTCGTCGATAAAAGGACAGTTGGGGTCGTAGTTTACCTTGCAGTAAAGGGTCTTGTTTGGTCCCTCGGTTTCGCCGCTTGCGCCGATAAAGGAGCAGAATTTTTTGTCGCTCTTTGTTACCACTACCGCCCCAGCGCCGTCGCCGAAAAGCACGCAGGAGGCTCTGTCCTCAAAGTCGAGATGAGTGGAAAGCCTTTCCGAGGCAACTATAAGTATATTCTTGTATTCTTCAAAACTGAAGTATTTGTGCGCCATATCCAGCGCAACAATAAAGCCCGTGCAAGCCGCATTCACATCTATCGCCGCCGCATTTACCGCTCCCGTTTCCGCCTGAACCATACAGGACATTGACGGGTAAAAGTAATCGGGGGTGCAGGTGGAAACAATGACAAGGTCGATTTCCTCAGGACTTACGCCGCTGTCTGCAATGGCCTTGTTTGCGGCTTCAACCGCCATCTGAACGTTTGATTTATCGTCAGAAATATGGCGCTGACCGATTCCTGTTCTTGAACGTATCCATTCGTCCGAGGTTTCGATGTACTCTGCAAAATCGTTGTTGGTAACGACCTTGGGAGGAATGTAACTGCCGGTTCCGAGTATTTTTATTCCCTGCATCTTTCTTTTCTCCTTGATTTTATTATAAAAATAGTATATAATGACTTTAGTAAATTTTTAAAGCGGATAAGATAAAGCTTACCAAATTACATTGTACCGCATTTATACCGTGTTTGTCAATATTAATTTTTGCATTGCGGCAATTGTGTTGCTTATTCAACATCTGTCCAATAAACCACATTCAATACGAAAGGAACACCAACAATTATGAAAACTGCATTTTTATTTTCGGGACAAGGCTCACAGTACAGCGGCATGGGCGCTGATTTTGCTGAAAAATATTCTTCCTCTGCAAAAATTTTTGAGTGCGGCTCGGACATTCTTGGCTATGACGTAAAAAAGCTTATGCTTGAGGGAACAGTCGAGGAGCTTGCACAGACCTGCGTTTCTCAGCCCGCTATTTTCACAATGTCACTTCTTGCACTGAACGCCGCAAAGGAAAACAGCATTGAATTTAACGCTGTTGCAGGCCATTCTCTCGGCGAATACGCCGCAATGGTGGCTTCGGAAATGCTCACTATGGAGCAAGGCTTTACCGCAATCAAGCACAGAGCCGCCGCAATGGACAAGGCTGCAAAGGCAAATCCGGGCGGAATGGCTGCGGTTATCGGCGCAAGCACAGAGCTTATTGAAAAAATCTGCGCCGACATTACAGCCGAGGGCGGCTATGTTACTCCCGTAAACTACAACTCCTTGCAGCAGACTGTTATCGCAGGAACAACAGAAAGCCTTGACCTTGCCACCGCTAAGCTTAAGGAAAACGGCGTCCGTAAAATTGTAAAGCTTGCAGTTTCAGCCGCATTCCACTCAAAGCTTATGAACAGTGCCGCAGAGGAATTTAAGGGGGCTGTCGCGGATATGAAGTTTGCCGCTCCAAAGGTTGATTTCTACGCTAACGTTTACGGCGCAAGGCTTACGGATTTCTCAGATATGCCCTCATATCTTGCAACTCACATCTGCTCTCCCGTTAAGTTTGTTTCGGAGCTTCAGGCAATGCAGGCTGACGGCATTGAAAAGTATCTTGAGCTTGGCCCCGGAAAGGTGCTTACGGGACTTGTAAAGAAAACTCTTGACGGCGTTGTATCCGCCAATATTGAAAATAACGAAACAATGGATTCGGCTCTCGCTCTGTAATCCGAAAGGAAAAACAATGGAAAGAAAATTTGCAATAATCGGTCACCCTTTGGGTCATTCCCTTTCTCCCCAGATTCACAAAAGGCTGTTTGAACTGGCAGGAATGCCTTTCACATACACTCTTGAGGATATTCCCCCCGAGGAACTGGAAAACAAGAAGTCCTTTCTTGACAGTCTGGGAGGATACAATATAACTATTCCCCACAAAATCCCAATTATTAAATTCTGCGACCGTCTTGACAAGGGCGCACAGCGCTACGGCTCGGTAAACTGCATTATGAACGGCGAGGAAACCGTTGGCTACAATACGGACGTTATCGGCTTTACAAAGTCAGTTGAGCAGCTTGGTGCTTCACTTAACTCACAGGTATGTCTCCTCGGCTGCGGCGGCGTGGGCAGAATGATGGCCATTGAAACTGCTTACGAGGGAGGCGACCTGACAATTGCGGTACGTCCCGATGACCTTGCGGTTGCTAACGGCGTTGCCGATGAAATAAGACAGGCTATCCCCAATGCAAAAGTCGAGGTTATCACTCTTGACAAGGTAAAGGGCGGCTTTGACCTTATGATAAACTCAACACCTCTCGGAATGTACCCGAAAACAGAGGCAATGGCAGTTGCACCCGTAGGACTTGAAAACGTAAAATACCTCTTTGACGCCGTTTACAATCCCCGCCGCACAATGCTTATGAACGAGGCTGAAAAACATGGCGCAAAGGTAATGGGCGGTATGGCAATGCTGGTTTTACAGGCGGTTGCCGCTCACGAAATATGGGATAATTCCACCTACAAAACCGAGGATATAACCGCGCTTATTGAAGAAATGGAGAAGCTGGTATAATGAAATCCCTTTATCTCTGCGGCTTCATGGGCTGCGGAAAATCTCATACAGGCAGGCTTCTTGCCAAAAAAACGGGCATGGAGCTTATCGACCTTGACGAATACATTGTGAAAAAGGCAGGCATGACCATACCCGAAATTTTCGACAAATACGGCGAGCCTTACTTCCGCGACCTTGAAGCAAGCTGCGTAAAGGAGCTTGGGGAGGGGTACATTGTGGCAACGGGCGGCGGTGCTTTTCAGCGTAAGGAAACCGCTGATTTTGCCAACGAAAAGGGCATTTCCTTTTTCATAGATACCGACTTTGAAACCTGCTACAGCCGCATAAAAAACGACAAAAACCGTCCCCTCGTTGTGAAAAATACCAAGGAGCAGCTTAAGGAACTTTTTGAAAAGCGGAGAGTGATCTACGCCGCAAATTCAATGTACACCGTTGACGGAAACGGAACTGATACGGCTATTGCCGAAGAAATAATGAAATATATTTAAGGAACAGAAATGCTGATTTACAACGCAAAAATAGTTACAATGTGCGGAGCGGACATTGAAAAGGGCTATATCCGCACGGAGGGCGAAAAAATCGCTGAAACAGGCGAAATGAGCGCCCTTGCCATACAGCCCGCCGAAAATGATTACAACGCAGAGGGAATGACCGTTTATCCCGGCTTTATCGACGCTCACTGTCACTTGGGGGCATTTGAGGACGGAATAGGCTTTGAGGGGGACGACGGCAACGAGGAAACCGACCCCATTACTCCCCAGCTTCGTGCCATAGATATGATAAATCCTGCCGATTACTGCTTTACCGAGGCGGCAAGAGGGGGAGTTACCACGGTGCTTTCGGGAATGGGCAGCGCAAACCCAATCGGCGGCACCTTTGCCGCACTGAAAACCTACGGCAGCAAGCGCATTGACAAGCTTATAATCAAAGCGCCTGCGGCAATGAAATTTGCCCTCGGAGAAAACCCCAAAACCGTTTACAACGAGAAAAACCAGTCCCCAAACACCCGAATGGCAACCGCCGCACTGATAAGGGAGCAGCTTTACAAAACCAAGAGGTACATTGATGACAAGGAAGCCTACACCGAAAGCATAGGCACTGACGACGAGCTTGCGCCCCCAGATTATGACATTAAATGCGAGGCGCTGATACCTGTCCTTGAGGGTGATATGAAGGCGCATTTCCATTGCCACCGTGCAGACGATATTTTCACCGCAATCCGCATTGCAAAGGAGTTTGACCTTGACTATGTGCTTATTCACGCAACCGAGGGCGGACTTATTGCAGAGGAGCTTGCGGAAGAAAATGCAAGGTGCGTAATCGGTCCGATTTTCGCCGACCGCTGCAAGCCCGAGCTGAAAAACCAGACCATTGAAAACGGCGCAAGACTGAATAAGGTGGGAGTTGCTTTTGCAATCTGCACCGACCACCCCGAAAACCCCATACAGTATTTGCCAATTGCGGCAGGTCTTGCCATAAGAGGCGGTCTTGACGAGCGGACAGCCCTTGCCGCCATTACCTCAAAGGCGGCTGAAATCTGCGGAATTTCAGACAGAGTGGGCACTCTTGAAGTTGGTAAGGACGCAGATTTGGTGATTTACAAAGGAAAGTTTTATGATGTA
>JBJERI010000247.1:0-6968 GCA_051882195.1 Ruminiclostridium sp.
CTTACTATGCAAAGATGATGGGCATTCCCGTAAACAAGCTTATCTGCGCTTCCAACGCAAACAACGTTCTTACTGACTTTATCAACACAGGTGTTTACGACAGAAACAGAAAGTTCTATACAACCGTTTCTCCCTCGATGGATATTCTTATTTCCAGCAACCTTGAACGTCTTTTATATCATCTTTCAGGCGAAAATACCGACCTTATCAACGAATGGTTTGGCGCATTAAAGACAAGCGGCAGATACGAGGTTTCTGCTGATGTAAAGGCAAAGGTACAGGAATTATTCTGTGCTGGCTGCTGCAACGACGAGGAAACAAAGGCTGCTATCAAGGAAGTATTCGATGAGTACAACTACCTTATGGATACTCACACAGCCGTTGCTTATAAGGTATATCAGGATTATAAGAAGAACACAGGCGATACAACCAAGACAGTCATTGCTTCAACGGCTAATCCGTACAAGTTTGGTGCGGCTGTTTACAGCGCACTGGGTCACAATCCCGAGGGCGTGGGCGACTTTGAGCTTATCGAAAAGCTTGAGGACCTGACAGGCACAACCTGCCCCGCACCTCTTGCCGCTACAAAGGATAAGGAAATCCGCTTCAAGGGCTGCGTTGAAAAGCAGGATATGTCAAAGGTAGTTCTGGATTTTCTGAAAAAGTAAGGTGAGGATTTGAGCTTATACGCAATCGGAGATTTGCATTTGTCCTTCGGCACAGATAAGCCTATGGATATTTTTAAGGGCTGGGACAATCACGTTGAAAAGTTGGAGCGCAACTGGAATGAAACAGTTTCCGACCAGGATACGGTGGTTGTTGTGGGCGACGTTTCATGGGCAATGAAGCTGGAGCACGCCTATAAGGATTTTGAATTTATCAATAACCGCCTTAAGGGAAAGAAAATTTTCCTCAAGGGCAATCACGATTACTGGTGGTCAACCGCCGCCAAAATGAACAATTTCCTTGAAGAAAGCGGCTTTGACAAAATCTCCATTTTGAGCAACAATTCCTATCTTGTTTCTGGAGTTTCCGTCTGCGGCACAAGAGGCTGGATTAACGACACCACCGAGGCGGCAGACGTAAAGCTGCTTAACAGGGAAGCAAGCCGACTGGATTTATCAATTCAGGAGGGCATAAAGCTTGGGGGAGAGCTAATAGCGTTTATTCACTATCCCCCTGTTTTCTCCAACGAAAAGAACTATTATATACTGGAAGTCCTGCAAAAATACGGTATTCAGCAATGCTTTTACGGTCACATTCACGGCAGGGCAGGCTTTGAGCTGGCAAGACAAGGGCTGATTGACGGTATTGAATATACGCTTATTTCGGCTGATTATGTAGATTTTACGCCAAAACTTATAAAAAAGTAAAAAAAGTTTAAAAAAACACTGGAAATTGTGTTAGATATATGCTATAATTTTTAGTGATTGAAAAAATCGGAGGAATTTTTAAATGGAAATTATTTCAAACAACAAGACAGCAGCAAATACAGTAGAGGTTGAATTCAAGGTTGACGCTACTGCATTTGAAGCAGCAGTACAGGCTGCGTACCTTAAGAAGAGAAAGAACATTACAGTAAACGGCTTCAGAAAGGGCAAGGCTCCCCGCAATATTATCGAAAAGATGTACGGCGAGGGCGTTTTCTATGAGGACGCAATCAATGGTATGTATCAGAAGGAAGTTGCAAACGTAATCGAGGAATTAAAGCTCGACGTTGTTGATATGCCGAATATCGAGGTTGCTTCCGTAAGCAAGGCAGAGGGCGTAAGCTTCAAGGCTACTTTCACAGTTAAGCCCGAGGTAACTGTTTCTGAATACAAGGGATTAAAGATTAAGAAAGTTGTCAAGACTGTTACTGATGAGGACGTTGACGCTGAAATCAAGGCTCTTCTTGAAAAGAACGCTCGTATCATCGACGTTACAGACAGACCTATCGAAAAGGGCGATACAGCTGTATTTGACTTCGAGGGCTTCGTTGACGGCGTTCCTTTCGAGGGCGGCAAGGCTGATAACTTCTCTCTTGAGGTTGGCAGCGGCAGATTTATCCCCGGCTTTGAGGATCAGATGGTTGGCAAGTCCATTGACGAGGACTTTGACGTAAACGTTACTTTCCCCGAGGACTACAACGCTAAGGAGCTTGCAGGCAAGGCAGCAGTGTTCAAGTGCAAGATTCACGAAATCAAGGGCAAGGAATATGCGGCTCTTGACGACGAATTTGCAAAGGACGTAAGCGAATTTGACACACTTGACGCATTAAAGGCTGATTTAAAGAAGAAGCTTGAGGAAAAGGAAGAGCTTAACACAGCTAACCAGATTGACAACGACATTTCCGAGGCTCTTGTTAAGAACCTTGAGGGCGAAATCCCTCAGGTAATGTACGATAACCGTGTAAACGATATGGTTCGCGATTGGGAATACAGAAACAGATACAACGGCATCAAGCTTGACGATTACCTCAAGTATGCAGGCATCACAATCGACCAGTTCAAGGAGAACTTCAAGGCTCCTGCTGAAACACAGGTTAAGCTGAGACTTGCTCTTGAAAAGATTGCAGAGCTTGAAAGCATTGAGGTTTCTGAGGACGAGCTTAACGAGCAGTATCAGAAGATGGCTGACGAACACAAGATGGACGTTGAAAAGGTTAAGTCCATTGTTCCTGCTGAAAATCTGAAGGAAGACCTTAAGGTTGAAAAGGCTTTCAACTTTGTAAGAGATAACGCAAAAATTACAAAGCCAAGAGCAAAGAAGACAGCAGACGCCGACGACAAGACAGAGGAATAATAACCTATTAAGTCAGGAGCTTTCTAAATGAAAGCTCTATGACTGTTTTTAAGAGATTTTTTGACAAAATTCGAGAAAGGAATGATTTTATGAGTTTAGTACCAACCGTCATTGAACAGACAGGCAGGGGCGAGCGTGCTTATGATATTTATTCACGCTTATTGAACGACAGAATTGTTATGCTCCACGAAGAGGTAAATGCAACAACGGCAAGCCTTGTAGTAGCCCAACTGCTTTTCCTTGAAGGACAGGACCCCGACAAGGACATTTCCCTTTACATTAACAGCCCCGGCGGCTCAATTACAGACGGAATGGCAATTTACGATACAATGCAGTATATAAAGTGCGATGTTTCCACAATCTGCATGGGTATGGCAGCTTCAATGGGCGCATTCCTTCTTGCGGCAGGCACAAAGGGCAAGCGCTACTGCTTACCCAACGCCGAGGTAATGATTCATCAGCCCTCCGGCGGCACGGGCAGAGCGCAGGCTACCGACATTGACATTGTTGCAAAGCATATTATGCACATTAAGGACAAAATGAATCACATGCTTGCCGATATGACAGGTCAGACCGTTGAAAGAATTTATCAGGATACAGAGCGCGACAATTATATGACAGCACAGGAAGCGCTTGATTACGGTCTTATCGATAAGATTATAACCAACAGATAAGGACAAGTAGAAAGGAATTTTTTAATGCTTGTTTGCAGTTTCTGCGGAAAAAACGAAAACCAGGTAGTTAAGATGCTTTACGGCGCAAACGGTGCAATCTGCAACGAATGTGTCATGACATCTTACCACATGCTTGTTGAGGAGGGGGACATTCCCGAAAGACCCTCCTCCCAAAAGGGCACAGGCAAAAGTGAAAAGCTGCTTAAGCCTGCCGACATAAAAAAGGTTCTTGATGAGTATATAATCGGTCAGGAGGAGGCAAAGAAAACCCTCTGCGTATCGGTGTATAACCATTACAAGAGAACAATGCTGGAGCACGACGAAACCGACGAGGTGGAGCTTCAGAAGAGCAACGTGCTGCTTCTTGGACCTACGGGCGTAGGCAAAACAATGCTGGCTCAGACGCTGGCAAAAATACTTAACGTACCCTTTGCAATTGCCGACGCAACCACACTTACACAGGCGGGCTATGTGGGCGAGGACGTTGAAAACGTGCTTTTAAGGCTTATTCAGGCGGCTGATTACGATATTGAAGCCGCTGAAAAGGGCATTATCTATATTGATGAAATCGACAAGATTTCACGCCGCTCCGAGAATACCTCCATTACCCGTGACGTAAGCGGCGAGGGCGTTCAGCAGGCGCTGCTCAAAATCGTTGAGGGAACAGTTTCCAACGTGCCTCCCCAAGGCGGAAGAAAGCACCCTCATCAGGAATTTATCCAGATAGACACAAAGAACATTCTGTTTATCTGCGGCGGCGCTTTTGAGGGAATTGAAAAGAACATCATTTCAAGAATACATTCCTCCGCTTTGGGCTTCGGCGCTGAAATCAAAAGCGCAAAGGACACTTCCTTAAGCGAGGCTTTCCACCAGGTTTCTCCCGAGGATTTAGTAAGATACGGAATTATCCCCGAGCTTGTAGGCCGTTTGCCTGTTATTACAGTGCTGGACGAGCTTGACGAAAAGGCACTGGTAAAAATTCTTGTTGAGCCGAAAAACGCCATTGTGAAGCAGTACAAGTACCTGTTCAGCCTTGACAATATCGACCTTGAAATTGAGGACGACGCACTGCTTGAAATAGCAAAAAAGTCTGTTGAAAGAAAAACAGGCGCTCGTGGTTTAAGAACAATTATGGAGGAAATTCTCTCCGAAACAATGTTTGAAGCACCAAGCGACGAGATGATTTCAAAGGTTGTAGTAACAGCCGACTGTGTTAAGAACGGGGAAAAACCAAAGCTTGTAATGGGCGAGAAAAAGCGCCCTGCAAAGACGGCGAAAAAAGCTCCAAAAAAGAAAGTTTCATAAAATTCAAAAAAATTACAAAAAGCTATTTACAAACAGAGTTATTTGTGATATAATAACTCTGTTATTTTATGACGTACCGTTCTCTTGGCTTTGCGGCTTTTGCTCTGAACAGAGAAACACCATAAACCCTTGGCTACGAGTTCGGAATAATTATTTTTAAGAGGTGTACTATGTTACTCAAGGACGAAAAGACAGCTATTATCGAAGCTAACCGCACAAGCGAAAACGACACAGGTTCTCCTGAAGTTCAGATTGCTATTCTCACAAAGAGAATCAACGACTTAACAGAACACTTAAAGACACATCAGAAGGATCACCACTCAAGACGTGGTCTGTTAAAGATGGTAGGTCACAGACGTAACCTGTTAAACTATCTGGCTAAGAAGGATATTGAACGTTACCGTGCAGTAATCGCTAAGTTAGGTATCCGTAAGTAATTTACAATTAAAGGGTAGGACAGCAATGTTCTGCCCTTTAACCCTATTAGAATAAGCTAATAAGTGAGAGTGCAGATTTTTTAGCATTAAACTGATGCACGGACAAGTCCCCGCATGAGTTTATTGCTAAAATTTGTGCCTCACAAAAATATTAGGAGGAACAAAATGTCTGAAACATTCAGAAAGTTTAACAATTACCGAGTATTCAAAACAACCTTTGCAGGCAGAGAGCTGTCTGTTGAGGTAGGTAAGACCTGCGAGCTTGCAAACGGCTCTTGCTGGGTTCACTACGGCGATACAGTCGTTATGGTAAACGTAACGGCAAGCCCCAAGCCGCGAGAGGGCGTTGACTTTTTCCCGCTTTCCGTTGACTACGAGGAGAAGCTTTACGCAGTAGGCAAAATCCCCGGCGGCTTCTTGAAGAGAGAAGGCAGACCAAGCGAAAAGGCAATTCTTACATCAAGAGTTGTTGACCGCCCAATGCGCCCACTTTTCCCTAAGGATATGAGAAACGATGTTGCAATCGTTATGACTGTTCTTTCCGTTGACCCCGACACACAGCCCGAAATTATCGGTATGATTGGCGCTTCAATCGCAGTTTCCATTTCCGATATTCCGTGGAACGGACCAATCGGCGGTATTTCCGTTGGTCTTGTTGACGGCGAAATCGTGCTTATGCCAAACGCTGAACAGCGTACAAAGTCTGATTTACAGCTTACAGTGGCTTCTTCCGCTACAAAGGTTGTAATGATTGAAGCGGGCGCAAACGAGGTTGACGACGACACCATGTTCAATGCAATTATGGCAGGTCATGAGGAAATCAACAAGTCAATCATTCCATTTATCAATATGATAAGAGATGAAATCGGCAAGCCCAAGTTTGAATTCCCCTCAATGGAAATCGACCACGACTTCCTTGACGCACTTATGGCTGAATTCGGCGAACAGGTTAAGGCCGCTCTTGATACAGACGACAAGAATATCCGCGAGGCTCGCTTACAGCCTATCAAGGACGCAATTCACGAAAAGTACGATGAGGTTTATCCCGATCAGGCGGCTATGATTGACGAAGCTATCTACAAGCTTCAGAAGGTTATTGTAAGACGCTGGCTTCTTGATGAAAAGAAGCGTGTTGACGGCCGTACAATGGATCAGATGAGACCTCTTGCGGCTGAGGTTGCACTTCTCCCAAGAGTACACGGCTCAGGCTTATTCACCCGTGGTCAGACTCAGGTACTCACTGTTGCAACCCTTGGACCTATCAGCGACGCACAGAAGCTTGAGGGTATTGACGACGAGGACACAAAGCGTTATATGCACCACTACAATTTCCCTGCATATTCAGTAGGTGAAACAAAGGCAAGCAGAGGCCCCGGCAGACGTGAAATCGGTCACGGCGCACTTGCTCAGAGAGCGCTGGAGCCTGTTCTTCCAACCGTTGAGGAATTCCCATACGCAATCAGACTTGTATCTGAGGTTCTTTCATCAAACGGCTCAACCTCACAGGCTTCAATCTGCGGCTCAACACTTGCTCTTATGGACGCTGGTGTTCCGATTAAGGCACCTGTTGCAGGTATTTCCTGCGGTCTTATCACAGAGGGCGACCGTTGGGACACAATGGTTGATATTCAGGGTCTTGAGGACTTCTACGGCGATATGGACTTCAAGGTTGGCGGTACTCATAAGGGTATCACAGCCATTCAGATGGACTTAAAGATTGACGGTCTTACACCCGATATCATCAAGGACGCTTTCGCAAAGACTCACA
>JBJERI010000248.1:0-6854 GCA_051882195.1 Ruminiclostridium sp.
AATGCAGACCGAGCTGAGAAAGATACAGCAGGCGCTTGAGCTGACCTTTGTTTACGTCACCCACGACCAGGAGGAGGCTCTCACAATGAGCGACACCGTTGTGGTCATGAACGGCGGACTTATCCAGCAGATAGGCTCACCCACCGATATCTACAACGAGCCTGTCAACGCCTTTGTTGCCGACTTTATCGGCGAAAGCAACATTATCAACGGCTGTATGCCCGAGGACTGCGTGGTTGAATTTACGGGCAAGCGCTTTACCTGCGTGGATAAGGGCTTTTCTCCCAACGAAACGGTTGACGTTGTTATCCGTCCCGAGGATATTAAGATTATTCCCGCTGAAAATGCAAAAATTACAGGCATTGTTGAATCCGTTGTTTTCAAGGGCGTTCACTATGAAATGATTGTGGACGGCGTCGACCATAAGTGGATGATACATTCCACAAAATACGAGCCTGTGGGAACAATGATTGGTATGGCATTTGACCCGGACGATATTCACATTATGAAAAAATCCGCGGACAGCGAATAAGGGAGGACATTATGAAGCTTAAAATTTTTTCCGCCCCTTATCTGGTGTGGATGATTGTTTTTATTGCTGTGCCTCTGTTAATGGTAGCGTTTTTCGCTTTTACCACAGAGGACGGACAGCTTACCCTTCAGAATATTTCAGATGTGGGACAGTACGCAAACATTTTTGTCCGCTCAATATGGCTTGCTCTTATTGCAACGGTAATCTGCCTTGTTATTGCCTATCCTCTTGCCTTTATCCTTTCACGAATGGAAAAGCACAAGCAAGGTACAATGCTTATGCTGGTAATGCTGCCTATGTGGATGAACTTCCTGCTGAGGACTTATGCGTGGATGACCCTTCTTGGCAACAACGGCGTTATAAATTATCTCTTTGGACTTATCGGACTTGGTCCATTCAAGCTTATAAATACCGAGGGCGCAGTGGTGCTGGGTATGGTTTACAATTACCTGCCCTTTATGATTCTGCCGCTGTATTCGGTAATGGTGAAGATTGACAAAAGCGTTATCGAGGCGGCAACTGACCTTGGCTGCAGCTCGGGCAAGGTTTTGTGGAAGGTTATAGTGCCCTTAAGCCTGCCGGGAATCAGCTCGGGAATAACAATGGTTTTCGTCCCCGCAATTTCCACCTTTATTATTTCAAGAATGTTAGGCGGCGGCTCAAACCTGCTTATAGGCGACCTTATTGAAATGCAGTTCCTTGGAAATTCCTACAACCCTCATCTTGGCGCGGCTATTTCGCTGGTGCTTATGGTTATTATACTTGTTATAATGACGGTTATGAATCAGTTCAGCCCCGACGATCAGGTACTTATGTAAGGCGGTGGAATGATGAAAAAGCTTGGTAAAATTTATATGGCGCTGGTTTTTCTGTTCCTCTATGTGCCGATTTTCGTACTTATTGTATTTTCCTTTAATGAATCAAAAAGCCGTTCCGTTTTCACAGGCTTTACCTTTGACTGGTACGTTAAGCTGTTCAAAAACGACATAATCATTTCTTCGCTGGTGAACACGCTTATTATTGCCGTAGTTGCAAGCATTGCCGCAACTATTCTGGGTACTCTTGCGGCAATAGGCATTAACAGCATGAAAAAGCTGCCAAAGGCAATTGTAATGAACATAACCAATATGCCTATCATCAACCCCGAAATTGTAACAGGCGTATCCTTAATGCTTCTGTTCGTGTTCTTTGCGGCAAGAATGAATTTAGAATTCGGCTTTGTAACCTTGCTCATTGCTCACATAACCTTTGATGTGCCTTACGTTATCCTTAACATTATGCCTAAATTCAAGCAGATGGACCCTCATCTGTACGAGGCGGCGCAGGACCTTGGGTGCAGCCCTTTCAAGGCGTTTTTAAGGGTAGTTCTTCCCGAAATTATGCCGGGCGTTGTAAGCGGTTTCCTTATGGCGTTTACATTCTCCCTTGACGATTTTGTAATAAGCTATTTCACTTGCGGCTCAACCTCACAGACCTTGCCCATTACCATTTATTCAATGACAAGACGTAAGGTCTCGCCTGAAATAAACGCTCTTTCCACAATAATTTTCGTTGCGGTGCTTGTTATACTTATTGTGAAGAACATAATCGAAAATAAGCAGGCAAAGCGCAGTGTGGCATATAAGGGAGAATAAAATGAAGAAAAAATATCTAAACCTTTTGCTGTCGGCAGTGCTTTTTATGGGCTTTCTCGGCGGCTGTTCAGGTGACGCTTCGGATATGAACGAAACCGAGGAGGAAGAGGAGTGGTCGGAGCAGACCTTATCCGTTGAGGATATGGACTATTACACCCGCTTCAAGGACGACAATATTTCCATTAACGTGTATAACTGGGGAGAATATATTTCCACAGGCTCCGACGAGGGTACTCTCAACGTAAATGCCGAATTTACAAAGCTGACGGGAATCAAGGTAAACTATACCAACTACGCCACCAACGAGGAGCTTTACGCTAAGCTTAAGGGCGGTGGAGCGACATACGATGTGATAATTCCCTCGGATTATATGATAAGCAAGATGATTAAGGAGGAAATGATTCAAAAGCTGGATTTTGACAATATACCTAATTTCAGCTATATTATGGATAATTTCCGCAATCTTGCCTACGACCCGCAGAACGAATATTCCGTGCCTTACACATGGGGCACTGTGGGCATTATTTACAACAAGGATATGGTTGATATTGACCCGGAGGAAATCGACTGGGATATTCTCTGGAACGAGGATTATCTTGACCAGATTCTTATGTTCGACAATCCTCGTGACGCCTTTGCAATAGCGGAAATAATGTTGGGATACTCAATCAACACGGAGAACGAAGAGGAGCTGATTGCCTCCGCTGAAAAGCTGAAAGAGCAGAAACGCATTGTACAGGCCTATGTAATGGACGAAATATTCGATAAAATGGGCGCTGGCGACGCTTGGCTCGCTCCTTATTACGCAGGTGACGCACTGACAATTCTTGAGGAAAACGAGGACCTTGACTTCGTCGTACCGAAAAGCGGCACAAACCTGTTTATTGACGCAATGTGTATTCCCGTAGGCGCAAAGCAGAAAGAAGCCGCCGAAATGTACATCAACTTTATGTGCGAGCCCGACATTGCTTTTGCAAATATTGACTACATCTGCTATTCAACGCCCCACAGCGCCGCTTATGAAATGCTGGACGAGGAAACACAGGAAAGCCCTATTTCTTATCCCGATGATGATTACATTGCTGCAAATACAACGGTTTTCGTAAATCTTTCCGACGAGGCTAACCGCGAAATGCAGACCTTATGGACTGAAATGAAATCGGCAGAGGACGAAAACGCAAACACATGGATTGTGCCTGTTTTCCTGCTTGTTTGTATAGGAATAATCGTGTTTGTGCTTATACGGCGGTATTTCAAGAACAAAAAGGATATTTTCTGATAAAAAAGCTCTCACTTTAAAATGTGAGAGCTTTTCAACATACCTGAGAAAAACAATATTTATCAGGTCTTTTTTATAAGCATTTTTATTTCCCGTTAAACTTTTCCCTGCTGCTCATAATATTGTTCCGCTAACATTTTCTGATGCTCCACAATATGGGGATTCCAATGAACATATTCCGTCAGCTTATCACAGGGAAATTGGGCGCACAATCCGCAGAGCTGCACATTATGCTCTTTTGCGCAGGCAAAAACTCTGCACCTGCCCGATTCTTTCCATTCGGGCACATATCCGTCTGCGACAATGCAGCCCTTGCATAAGCTGTCGGCTTTCTTTTTGCAGCCGTTACAGAATTCTCCGCAAGGGGTTATTGCCGAAAATCAAAGCAATTATCACTCATTACTTGTAAAGGGGTCCGTAAGCGGCACAGGCTCTGTAATCTGCACCCTCAGCGTCCTTTGTGCCGAATGCGCCCCAAGCGTGAGGTCTGAACAGTCTTTCATCGGAAATGTTATGCAGCGAAACAGGTATTCTCAGCATTGAAGCAAGGGTGATTAAATCCTCGCCGATATGACCGTAGACAAATGCGCCGTGATTTGCGCCCCACTGTGCCATTACGGAGTAAACGTCCTTGCAGGCGCCGCCGTCTGTAATAGGAGCAAACCATGTTGACGGCCATGTCTTGTCTGTTCTGTCAAGGAGGATTTTATTTACATTTTCGGGAAGCTCTACTGTGTAGCCCTCGATAATCTGAATTGTAGGGCCAAGACCCTTTACTAAATTTACACGGGCAAAGGTACAAGGCATAATTCCCTTTGTGGAGTAGCTGGAGGAGAATCCGCCCCCTCTGAAGTAGCCCAGGTTAGCGCAGCACCACTTTGTGTTCTCAAGGCAAGCGCTGATATCCTCGCCAGTCATATCCCACCAGTTTTTCATACAACTTTCGCCCTTTTCATTCTTGCAGGCGCCTGTGCCGTCAAGTGCGGCAGCGCCGCTGTTTATAAGGTGGATAAAGCCATTTACTGCAACGCCCTCGGGCTTCCAGCCTGTTACACGCTCAACGGCGTCTGGAGACCAGTATGTTCTTACATCGGCAAAAATAGCCGCCTTGCTTGTAAGCTCATGAAGCAAAAGCTGGGTTACGCCGTTAAGACCGTCGTTTTCTGTTGCAAACGGAATTGGCTCACGCTTGCCGTTCCAGTCAAAGGTAGTGTTGAGAATTGCCTCGGTAAAGTCGGCGTTGGGCATAAAGTCAGTCCAGTTTCTCTGTCCCTGGAAGCCGCCAAGAATAGCGTTTCTGCCCTTGCTTTCCTCAATCCAGCCCATTTCTGCAAGCTTCGGATTGCCCTTCATTATATCCATAACAATGCAGGTCATTTTTGCGATAAACTGCCAGTTTTCTTCCTTTTCCTCGGGAGTTAGGAAGGTGCGCTGATAGAACATTCCGTCTGTTGGGTTAATGTCAACGCCTTCCTTGCAGTTTGCCTTTATCCATGCAAGGGCTTTTTTGTATTCGTCCTTATCGTAAATTCCCAGCTTTTCACGGCGGATTATTTCGGTCATATCAACCCATTCGGGGTGCATTCCGAGATATGTACGGAAAAAATCCTCGTTGCAGTATGAGCCTGCAATGCCCATTGCAACTGCTCCGATATTGACATAGCTCTTGTTTCTGATGTCGCCAACTGCAACCGCGCATCTTGCAAAGCGCAGGATCTTGTCCTCAACGTCCTCGGGAATGGTTGTATCGTCTGCGTCCTTTACGTCGTGACCGTAAATGGAGTAACAAGGCTGTCCAATCTGTGCATAAGCTGACATTGCTGCCGCAAGGAAAACAGCGCCGGGTCTTTCGGTGCCGTTAAAGCCCCATACAGCCTTGATTGTGTTTGGGTTTTCGTCAATAACCGTTGTAACATAGCACCAGCAGGGCGTTACTGTAAGGGTTGCCACAACGTTTTCCCTGCTGAATTTGTCTGTGCAGGCAGCGCTTTCGGCAATTCCGCCGATAGTGGAATCAGCAATGACACATTCCACAGGCAAGCCGCTTGCGTGGCGGACTTTTTTTGAAATAAGCTCGGCGGCAGCCTTTGCCATATTCATTGTCTGAACTTCAAGGCTTTCTCTTATGCCGAACTGACGGCCGTCAATGACGGGTCTTATACCAATTTTTGCTAACATATCTTCTTCCTCCAAAGATAAACGATTTATCTTTATAAATTATAGCAAAAATTAAGGAAAAATGCAACTGTTTTTATACATTAAGTCAAAAAGAATTATTATCCTTTACATAAAAATAAACCCCATGGAAATCCATGGGGTTTAAAAACGAAATTATAATTATTCGTTGATCTTAGTAACAACGCCTGAACCTACTGTTCTGCCGCCTTCACGGATAGCAAAACGTAAGCCTTCTTCGATAGCGATTGGAGTGATGAGCTCAACGTCCATTACAACGTTATCGCCGGGGATGCACATTTCCTTGTCAGCAGGCAGTGTGATAACGCCTGTAACGTCTGTTGTTCTGAAGAAGAACTGGGGTCTGTAGTTGGAGAAGAATGGAGTGTGACGTCCGCCTTCTTCCTTCTTAAGAACGTAAACCTGACCGGAGAACTTTGTGTGTGGGTGAATGGAGCCGGGCTTGCAGAGAACCTGACCACGTTCGATGTCAGCTCTTGTGATACCACGGAGAAGAGCACCGATGTTGTCACCAGCCTCAGCGTAATCAAGTGTCTTACGGAACATTTCGATACCTGTTACAACTGTGGACTTTGGCTCGTCAACTAAACCTGTGATTTCAACTGTATCGTTAACCTTAAGGATACCACGCTCTACACGACCTGTAGCAACTGTACCACGGCCTGTGATTGTCATTGTGTCCTCAACAGGCATAAGGAATGGCTGGTCAGCCTTACGGTCAGGAGTTGGGATATAGGTGTCAACAGCGTTCATAAGTTCGAGAATGCAAGCGTATTCAGGAGCATTGATGTCCTTGCTTGTGCTGTCGAGAGCAACCTTAGCAGAACCACGGATTACAGGAATGTCATCGCCCGGGAAGTCGTTCTTGGAAAGAACGTCACGGATGTCCATTTCAACCAGGTCAAGAAGCTCTGGGTCGTCAACGTCATCGCACTTGTTGATGAATACTACCATAGCAGGTACGCCTACCTGGTGAGCAAGAAGGATGTGTTCCTTTGTCTGAGCCATTGGGCCATCTGTACCGGCAACAACGAGGATAGCGCCGTCCATCTGAGCAGCACCTGTGATCATGTTCTTGATATAGTCAGCGTGGCCTGGGCAGTCAACGTGAGCGTAGTGACGGTTGTCAGTTTCGTACTCAACGTGAGCTGTGTTGATTGTGATACCACGTTCTCTTTCCTCAGGAGCCTTATCGATCATATCGTATGCTTCG
>JBJERI010000249.1:0-6748 GCA_051882195.1 Ruminiclostridium sp.
TGCAGGGGTTTGGGGAGCTTTTTTCAAGAAAAAAAGCGCCCCAAAAGTGAATAATCCGCACAACAAAATACTCGAAAAAGGTGCCAGTGGCACGTTTTTCGACGGAATAAAATAGCCGCCACATCCATTTTATCACATTTTTATGCCGTAAACAACCCTTTTTATGCCGTTAAGGTCGGTTATCACTTCAGGCTTCAGCCCCGCCTCTTTCATAAAGCCAACCACCTGTTCCTCCTGCCCAACGCCGATTTCTACCGCAAAAATGCCCTTCTCCTTTAAATGGGGCGTGTACAGCTTGAACAGCTTCCTGTAAAAATCCAGTCCGTCCTCGCCGCCATACAGCGCCATTTCAGGCTCTCTCCGTACCTCTTCCTGCAATTCCGCCATATCCTGCTTTGTAAGGTAAGGGGGATTTGAGGTTATCATATCGTAAAAGCCCTCCACTACGTTTTTTTGCAGTACGTCAGCATTTACCGGAGTAACAAGGCTTTTAACCTCATTCAGTGAAATGTTGTATAATAAATAGGTGTAAGCCTCGGGGGACAACTCCACCGCCGTTGCTTTTGCCCCTGTCACCTTGCTTATGCTTATGGGAATACACCCCGAGCCCGAGCATAAATCCAGTACCTTTGAATAGCTGTCGCAATGCTCCGCCGCAAGGTCAACCAAAAGCTCCGTTTCGGGTCGGGGAATAAGCACTCCCTCTCCCACCTTGAAAGGCAGTCCGTAAAACTCCCACTTTCCAAGAATATACTGCAAAGGCTTTCCGCAGATTCTCTCGCTTAACTCCTTTGTGAAATTATCGGGCACAAAGGGAATATCCGTCCCTCGTCTTAACAAAAAGTCGTGGGGGTCTATTTTCAGCCAGTGACAGCACAGCTCCTTTGCCTCAAATTCAGAGTCGGGAATGTTATGCTCCTTTAGCTTATTTTTTATAAAAAGGTAAAACTCATTGACGGTCATTACCATTTGTCGATTTCCTTATTTTCGGGAATAACAGGCTTCATTGCCGCAATTGCACACTCAATCTGCGACGGGTCCGGCTCTCTTGTGGTAAGGCGCTGGAGCGCCATTCCGGGAGCGCAGATTACTCTTGTAACGGGGTTGTCATACTTGCCTGCAAGCCTTATTACCTCATAGGAAACCCCCACCACAACAGGCAGCAGTACAAGCTTGCACACTACTCTTATAAAGTCGGCAACAAACTGCGAAACGCCGAAAGCGGCAATAAACATTTCGCTGTTTATAGGCACAATTGAGTAAATCAGAATTGAAATTGCCAGCACGAGGAAAACAAAGTTCGTTCCGCAGCGTGGGTGAAAACGTCTGTGCTTTTTGATATTTTCAACGGTAAGCTCTTCTCCCGCCTCATAGCAGGCTATTGTCTTATGCTCTGCGCCGTGATATTCGTATGTACGGCGAATATCTTTCATAAGGCTTGTAAGCCACAGATAGCCTATGAAAATGACGATTTTCAGTACGCCCTCGAAAAGGGATCGGAAAGCGGAAATGTCCGTTTCTCCAAACAAAGCCTGAATACCGCTGAAAATCCAAGTGGGGCAGAAAACGAACAGCAATACCGCCAGTGCAACTCCCAGCACCATTGCGATACCCATAATAACATTCATTATTTTTTCGCCGAATTTATCGTCCAGCCACTTTTCAAACTTGGTCTGCTCCTCCTCGCCGTCCTCGTCCATCATTCCCGAAATTTCGGCGGATTTTGAAATGTACTTGTAGCCGTCAATCATTTGAAGCAGAAAGTTGAAAACACCTCTTACAAAGGGTATTTTCTGATACCATTTGCCTGCTTTTATTTCCCATTCCTCAAGGGCAATTTCTCCGTCCTTTTTGCGGACAGCCATTGCCGCCTTGCCTACGCCCCTCATCATAATGCCCTCGATAAGAGCCTGACCGCCTATTTTTGTGCGGTGGAGCGGCTTTTCGTGCTTGATAATATCGCTCAAAACCTGTTCCTTTCTCATTCGTCCCGGTTTTCTTCTGCCTTTTTCTGTATAATGGGCAGTGTTATTGTTACGGTTGTTCCAACTCCCAGCTTGCTTTCTATATCAAGACTGCCCTCGTGCATGGAAATAATTTCGTCCGCTACCGCAAGACCTATTCCAGACCCTCTGACAGTATTGTTTGCCTTGTAAAAACGCTGCTTTACCTTTGGCAAATCCGCCTCCGAAATTCCGCAGCCGCTGTCGCTTACGGAAATTGAAATGCGGTTTGCGGCAATTGCCGCCTCAACGTTGATAACGCCGCCGCTGCCGCTGTATTTTATTGCGTTGTCGATAATATTTATAAACACCTGTCTTATTCTGTTTTTGTCGCCGAAAATCATTGCGACCGTGTCAGGCTCATTGTAATTTATGGTAATTCCCTCATGGGCTGCACGCTCCGAATACATAAGGAGAGCGTCAGCAAGTTCCGCAAGAATATCCATATTGGAGCGCTGCAAGGTAAATCTGCCGTTCTGTATCCTTGAAAAGTCCAGCAGCTCCTCAACCATTCCCGAAAGGCGCTCCGTTTCGGCAATAATGACCTTCATACCCTTTTTAAGGGTATCCTGATCCTTCATTTCCATTATGGTTTCGCTCCAGCCCTTAATTGCCGTAAGGGGAGTTCTCAGCTCGTGGGAAACGCTGGAGATAAATTCATTTTTGATAGTTTCGCTGTTTTCCAGCTCGTCCGCCATATAGTTGAACACACGGCAAAGCTCCCCGATTTCATCATCGCTTTTGATTTCCGCACGGACGGAAAAATCCCCGATAGCCAGCTTTCGTGCAATCTGGCTTACCTGCCTTAAAGGGGAAACAATGGACTTTATGAAGTAAAAGCCTAATATAAGCAAAAGCACCAGTACCAGCACCGAGAAAATGCCGATAAAGAAAACGGTGGTGTAAATCTGCCCGTCTACCTTGGTCATTGAAACAATAACTCTGATTGCGCTGTAAGCGGAGTTTCCCTGTGAAATCAGCACCGAAACCGCCATATATTTTTCGCCGCTTGGGAAATTGCCCACATATTCCCCTATGCCCGTGGCGCTGTTAAGGGCAAGCTGATAGTCGGGCATATCGTAGTCGGGATTGGGCTGAAAGCCGCTGCTTGAAAGCTCCACCTTGCCCTTGTTGTTTATTGCCATAAGCTCCATTGAGTTTTTCTTGTCGAATTCCTCAATGGCGTTTCTTATTTCCGAGGAATAATTGGTGGACGAGCCGTCATAAAATCTTGTAAGCACTCCCGCAACAATGTTGGCTTCGCTCTGAATGTACTGGGAAACTGCGTTGTAATAGTAATTCTGAATGGAAAAGAACACGGTAATGTCAAGAATAAGCAGCAGCACCACAACAATGCTGAAGCTGTTTACAAACCAGCGTGTAGCTATGCTTTTTTTCGACATTGCCGTTCTCTCCTTGCTTTATTTTCCCCACTTGTAGCCATAACCCCATATTGTCTGAATATACACGGGGTTTGAGGGGTCGTCCTCGATTTTCATACGAAGTCTTCTTATGTTCACGTCAACGATTTTGTCGTCCCCGAAATAGGAATCTCCCCATATATGGTGGAGTATGCTCTTTCGGTCAAGGGCTGAATCCCTGTTTTTGAGGAAATATTCCATTATGTGATATTCAACCTGTGTTAAGTCGATAACCTTGCCGTTTTTGGCGATTGTCCTGCTTTTGGTGTCAATGGTAAAGGGTCCTGCCGTAAGCTCTCTGTCCTGCTTTTCCTCGGATTTGGGGGAGGAAATTGCCACACGGCGGTAAATTGCGTCAATTCGCGCAACCAACTCCGAGGGCGAAAAGGGCTTTGTAACGTAATCGTCAGCCCCTATCATAAGGCAGTTTACCTTGTCCATTTCCTGGCTTTTTGCGGAAAGCATAATTATACCCATAGTGGTGCTGCGCTCACGAAGCCACTTGCACAGCGCAATTCCGTCCATTCCGGGCATCATTATGTCAAGCAGGGCAATATCGAAAATCATTCCCTGCTGCTCGATAACCTCAACCGCCCTTTCGCCGCAGTTTACGTCTACCACGTCGTAGCCCGACCGCTTGAGATTTATTACCACAAAGTCACGGATTGCGTCCTCGTCCTCTACAACAAGAATACGTTTGGTTTTCATACTTTTTCCTTTCTCATAGGCGGCTTATTCAGTCACAAGTCCGCCCTTTATAACCGCTCTGCTGCTGTCGATAAAGCGCAGGCTGTCGTTTAATTCGTCGTCCGTAAGGGTAAGGCTGTTGTACACGCTGCCACGCTTTACATAATATTCATATTCGCCCTCGCCCTCGAATTTGAACCTTGTATAGCCCGTGGAATCAAAGGCGGATTTTTCCGATTTAGCCACGGATTTAATGGTAAGCAATTGCTGATTCAGCTCGCTTAAATCTCCCGCTTTCCATATTGTAACCTCGCTGCCGTCGGAGGATTGGGTTATTGTAACAAGTCCCTCCCACCTGCTTGGCATAAAGAAAATATAATCTCTCCTTGTGCTTAAATAGGTGGTGTATTTCCGCTTAAGGCGGCTGTCCTCGTCAACAACGCTCCAGGTAATTGCGTTAAGCTGCTCGGGCTTTGTAAGGTTTTCATAGCCGGGAAGTACCGTTGTTGCAGGAATTTCAATAATTCCGTCGTCGTCAATGTCCCTTGAATTAACTGTTGGGGTATAGCTGTTTGAGCGCCTTACCACCGATTCCGCTCCAATAGCTCTTGCAAGCACCGAGCCGTAGCAGATAAGGGCTTCCGTGCCGTAGGTGTTGTCCCCTTTGTAATAGTCAACGAAAATGGCTGTGCCGCTTTCGCTGCTGCTGCCTTGCTTTACGCTGATATATTCCGTTGCGGAGGGGTCAAGGGACAGGGTGCTTGTGGTTGTGAAAACGCCGTCAACCCACGCAAAGGTTGAGGCGGTAGCATAGGCAAGCGCTCTGTCGTAGTTGATGATAAAAAGCTCCTTTTGCCCGTCATAGTCAATATCAAACAGGTCCATTACGGAATAGCTGCCTCTGAAAATTTCCACGGGAGTGCTGTCGGTATATTTCAGCACGCTTACCGCCTTGTCCGACTGGTTAAGTACGGAATAGCCGATAATTATGCTAAGCTCAGTATCGCCGCTTAGCCGCTCAAAAATTACCCTTTCCACGTCAGTACCCACGGCGGGCAGGTCGTAAACCGAAACCCACTCTCCGTCCTTCTGGTCAAGGAAGTTTATGCGGAGATTGGTTTCCTCGGAAATGCCGGTTGCCTCGTAGAAAACGATTGCCTCGTCCGTTGGCTCCTCGTCAAGATTGTATATAACAAAGGCGCTGCGGTAATCGCCGCTTTTGGGGTATTTAAGGCTTACCTCGCTGCCCTTGCTGTTGAGCAAGGCCTGATAAATGGCGTTCTGCTCGTCCGTAAGCTTTGGGGGGCTTAATAAATTGTCAAGGCTTAAATTCATTGAACAGCCCGTGCTGAAAATTACCGCAAAAAGCAGAGCAAGAGCCGTGAATATTCTTTTTTTCATAGCTCCTGCCTTTCCTTAATCGATAGAAATTACGCTTGGCTTTGCGTAAAGGAGAATTGTTGTTCCTGCGGTGAGAATACCTATGGTGAAATATTCGATTGGGTAGGAAACGAAAATGGGGGAAATTACATCGGGAGCGGCAATAACGCCGATAAGACGTGCAATGCTCATTGAAAGGCACATTGAGGAGCAGATAAAGCCAAGAGCGATTGTTTTTACCCGTGTAAGCCTGGTTTCGTTGCGGGAATATATTCTGCCAAGATTGAGCAGGAAAAGCACAAGGCAAACGTAAACCAGCAGCTCAATAAGGCTTTCGGAAATTCTTGTGATGATAAGAGTTGACATAAAAAGGCCTGCGGAGCGGACAGTGTAATAAACCGTCAGCACAAGGAGAATATAGCCGCAGGCAGGCTTCAGGGTCTTGTTGCCCAGCATAATGAAGCCAACCATTAAAAAGGCTATGCTTGCGATAACAGACCCGATAAGGCTCATTGGGTCAAGTCCGCCGCCGAACATGGAGATAACGCTGTAAAAGCAGCCGCAGCCTGCAATAAGGAAAAGCACGCCGCTTATACTGTTCTGCTTTGAGGTGAAAAGCTCCGCCGTTTTTGTGAAAGCGGCGCTGCCCTTTTTCCGGTCAAGAAGTGCAAGCAGCACAAGCCCCACTGCCGTAACGCCAAAGGCAATATAAAGCAGTATGCCTAAAAAGCCCGAATCCTCATAATAAAAGCCTGTTTCGGCGTCAATTGACAAAACCGACTGGAAATATCTTATAACCGTTGAAACCGCCGTCATTGCTACGAAGAAAAGCAATGACAGCTTGCTGTTTTTTGTCATATTTTTTATTGGACCTTTCATTCTGATTATGCTTTGAACGCATATATTTTATTATAGTACATTTTGCACATCAAGTCAAGAAAAAGGAACGGACAGGCTATGAAAAATTATGTTATGATGACGGTTATTTTTGCGGTAATGCTCATTGTATTCCCATTTGTGTTTACGGTTGCAGGCAGTGCCTTTTCCGGCGGCTTTGACCGCCCCGAGAAAATAAGGCTGCTGCTGACGGATACGGGAGAAGTAACTGAAATTTCCATGGAGGATTATGTAACGGGCTGTCTTTTTGCGCAGATTCCCGTTGATTATGAGGAGGAGGCGCTGAAAGCACAGGCGGTCTGCGCCTATACATACGCTCTGCGCATTATCAAAAACAATAAGGACAATCCCGGGGCTGCT
>JBJERI010000250.1:0-6740 GCA_051882195.1 Ruminiclostridium sp.
GTCAGCCGTTGAATCCCCGCCGTTGTACATACTTTTCAGCATTTCCACCGCCTCGTCGCGGCTTGCCTGCTTATCCAGCCTTGCCTGTGCAAAATATTCGTCCGACGATGAAACGTCAATTTCTGCGGAAACCTCCTCCGACTGGTTAAGTCCCTCAACGTCCGCCGAAACGTCCTTTGTGTCGTTTTCCGTGTCGGTGCTTACAAACTGCACGTCGCCGTAATTGCTGGCGCTGTCCTCAACCTTGTTTGCGGTTTCAATGCTGCTTCCGCTGGCGGCAAGGTAATTTACATAAATTGCCACTCCAAGCAATACCGTTAAGCAGGCTAAAATTATCTGCTTCTTTCCGATTATTAAATTCAAGCGTCTTTTCATTGTTACAACCCCTTTTCTGTTAATTGATTACGCTGACCCTTGTAGTGCTGATGTCGAATACCTTTGTAACGGCGTCAACGATTTTCTGCTTTACAACCACGTTTTCTCCGCCGTCGCAAATTACAATCACTCCCCTGACCCGAGGAGTTATTACCGATTTAACCGTTTCTTTTTCCGATAAGACGTTTTCCTCTGTGCTTTCCATTGTTATCATTACGCTGATTTTCCCTGTTCCCTCAATGTTTGAAAGAATGTCCGCCAGCTTTTTTTCAAGCTGCTCCTGATAGGCGGTAATGTCCGCTGTTTCAGCAGTCTGTTCCTTCTTATTGCCGTCGATAAACCCAGAGAGAAAAATCAGCATTATGACCGCAAGACCCGCAAAGATTATTACCTTCATTGCCTTGTCGCTTTTCAGAAAGCCCTTAATGCCGCTAAGATTAAAAACTCCCTTCATTTTACCGCCTCTCAAATATATTCAATGCTTACCTCTATTTCATCACCAACCTCTGCTTTTACAATTTGCTGCGCCTGTTCGGCAATTCTGCTGCTTTCCGAATCAAACACAAGCCTTATTTCACTAATAGATATGCAGAGAGTGTCTGAAATATTAACGGTAATGTATATTTGTCTTGGGGCAATGCCGTAGCTGTCTAACAGCGCTGTCACCCTGTCCGACATTGCACTTGCAATTTCCCTTTTGGTCTGCTGGCTGTATTGGTTTGAGAAATCCACATAGCCACCGTTGGCGGTAAAAGCCTTTGAAATCCCGCTGAAATCAAAGCTGCCGCCCGTTATAAAAAATGCCGCTGAGGTTATAAAAAAGCAGGAAATAAGCAAGGAAATCTGCTTTTTGAACATTTTTTCGGGGGCAAGCATTCTGAATAGCGCCGTCAGCACCGCAACCAGGCTGATATTAAGCAGTATTTTTTCCATTACGCCGCCCCCGTTCCTACAAGCAGCACCAACGCCGTTGATACGATTATCATTATCATAAAGCAGAAAAGCATTGCGATTATTATGGAAATAACGCTTTCGCCGCTTCTCAGCAGCGAGGTAAGGGAGGGTACGCCGAACATTTCGCTTATTGCCGCCGCAATTGTAAGTGCAAGCTTATAGCACACCACCGATATAAGCGCAGGAAGAATAAGGCTTGCTCCCGCAATAATGCCGAAAGTACCCATACTGCTTTTCACAAGGGTAATGCTGCCCTTGACCGTGGAAAGTGCGTCCGAAACCGCTCCGCCAACGATTGGAACAGAGTTTGAAACCGCAAATTTCGCCGCTTTCATTGCCACTGAATCGGCTGAGGTGGTAATAAAACCTTGTATTCCAAGCAGCCCCACAAATACAGTCATAAGCAGTCCAATTCCCCAAACCACCACCTTTTTTACAGAAGCCGCAAGGCTGTTTATTTTTAGTTCGGGGTTTACCGCTCCCGCAACGGAAATTCCCAGCACCGAGCTTGAAAGGGGCATAAGAAAGGTTACCGAAAGCTGTGAAAAAACCTGGGTTGCAACTATGAGGATTGAGCCGAAAATCGTTGCGGTGGAGGTTTGTCCGTTAATGGCAACCATTCCCGCAAAGGCAGGCACAAAGGCAAGCATAAAAGTCCCTGCCCCGTTTATAGTTTCAAGGGCGTAGCTTACGCTTTCAGAAATATATGTACACATCATTCCTGCACAGGCAAGGACGCCCACTATGCGGAATGTATCCGAGGTATTGCCGAAGCTGCCGCCCATTGACTCCACAATCGCACAGAGAAGAATTACCCCCAAAAGCATACACAGCATTTTCAGCGGCTTTACCGCCTCATTACAGATTATCCCCCATATTTCGTCAAGGACGTCCTTTGGAGTCAGGGACAATGCACCGCTGTTATCGGGCGTTATATCCTTTTCATCAAGATAATCCTGCACAGTATCGGGAAGAGCGCCTACTATTTCGTCCTGCCCATAATCCTCCTCCGCATAGCATTTCATTGGGAAAAGAAAGGCGGCAAGAATTATCATTATTACAAGTATTTTGTTCATATTCCCTCGATTTTCAGAACGAAATCAGTCCTGTTACTACATTTACAAGGCTTTGAAACAGCGGCAGAGAGATAACCACAATGGCGATTTTGCCTGCCATTTCTATTTTTGAGGCAATTGCCCTTTCCCCTGCGTCCGAACAGCAGTCTGATGCAAGCTGTGTTATATAGCACACCGCAAGGGATTTAAGCAGTACCTTTCCGTAAATATCGTTAAGGTTTACCGCCTCGGTAAGCTGGGTTATTGTGTCAAGTACGGGAGAAATCAAGCCCATAAGCATTGCGAGAATAATAACTCCCACCGTAAGGGAAATGTAAACGCTGAATTCGGGCTTGTACTGCTTTATTACAATGCCTAAAAGCGCTCCTGTAAGTCCCATACCCACAACGGTTAAAATGTTCATATTGACCTCACTTTATGAACATTACCACAAGTCAAAGGTGGTTTTGATTGTATCGAACAGCAGGCTTATTTCGCCTATTATCATCATTAGCACCACCACAAGTCCCGCAATGGTGGTCATCATCGCCTGCTCCTCACGTCCCGAGCGCTGCAAAAGCTGATTAAGCACCGCAACCACAATACCTATTGCGGCAATCCTGAAAATCAAGTCAATATCCATTTTAACCTCCTCAAATCAGCGTCACAGCCGCTCCTATTCCCAGAAGAACGCCTACACTTCGATACATTCTGCCCTTTTTTGAATAATCCTCACGAGCCTGCTCCAGTCGGCTTTGCAGCAAGCTTTTGTTCATTTCAAGCATTGAAAGCTGCCCGTCCGTATCTGTTTTCCCAATACCGTTCAGCAAATCAAAAAGTATAGTCTTGTCCTGTTCATCAAGCATATATAGTCCCTCTTCGGAAATGTTCACATTACCGTCTTTATATGAACAACTGCTCAGAATGGAGTTTTCAGCAACTTTTTCAAGAATCTGCCGGGGCTCCATTGACTGATAGCGTATCATTGTCTGTATTTCATCGGCTTTGAGCAATATTTCCTCCAGCGCCTTTACCCTTTTGTCAAGCCTTGAGGAAAGATAAAGTCCTGCCCCTGTGCTTATAATCAGCATTAAAACTATCATCAGAATTTTCATTGTTACCGTCCACCGCCGTTATTGATTCAATTTCTCCAAGCTTGTCCCTGCTCATAAGCACAATGTGGCTTATTGCTCCGCTTTGGAGAATGGGTCGGACAATGCTGCTTTCGTAGGCTTCACTTACCGAGCCGCAGTGAGCGGTAATTATAAGCTTTACTCCGCTGTTTATGCACTTTTCTATTTCATCGCACTCTCTGCCCATTTCGTCGCAGACAATATATTCGGGGGACATTGTGCGAAGCGCCATACTTATTGCCTCACCTTTGCGGAAGCCGCTTAAAACGTCCGTATTTACTCCCACATCGTTCTGCGGAACTCCGCCGCAGCAAGCCGCAATCTCGCCCCTTTCATCAACCACCGTCACCTTTGAGCAGTTGCCAAGCTGTCTTGCCAAGTCGCGCAAAATTGTTGTTTTTGCGGTAAGGGGCGGGCCGATTATAAGCATTCCCTTAAACCCCTTGTCCTCCCTGATAAGCTTGTACAGCCTGTCCCCACAGCCTGTATGCTCTCTTGCAATTCGCAAATTTATGGAGGAATAGCTGCCTATGGTTTCAGTTTTGCCGTGCTTTACAATATTCGAGCCGCAAAAGCCTGCTCTGTGACCTCCCTTTATGGTTATGTAGCCCTCTGCAAGCTCCTTTTCGTGGCTGTAAACCGAATAGCCGCAGAAACGGGTTATGCAGTCGGAAATATCCTTCAGCGTAACAATCCGCTCTCCTGCCTTAATCCTTGTGTTTTCCAGCTCCAGCATAACCGGCCGTCCTGCACGAAGGCGGATTTCGGTCACCCTGTTTTTTGTGGAACTGGGCAGCTTTATCAGCTCCGCTCCAAGCTCCCCCAGCATTTCTGCCGCCGAATCAAATCTGCTTTTCTCTGCCGTAATCATTTTATCACTCCTTTGCTTTGCATAGTCAAGTGTATGAAAACGGGACAGGTTTTAGAACAACAAAAAAACTGCCCCGTTAAAAAACGGAGCAGTTATAATATTTAAGCCAAGCAAAAATCTTCTATAATTCACGGACAAACCATTCTTCTTCCGTCTGTTTAAAACCTACGGACAAAAACATTTTACGGCTTTGTTCATTGAACGAATAAATATTTGCCTTTACCTGCGAAAAGCTCTTTTCTTCAGCAAGCTTAATCATTTCAAGAACGCATCTTCTTCCGATATGCCTGTTCTGATATTCTCTGCAAACCACAATAGAAATTTCGCCGTCATTTCTTAGCGTTACATCACCCACAAGCACGCCGTTGTACCGGATATAATAACATTCCCCGTGGGTGCTTAAGTAGGAATACATTGCCTTTAATCTGTCCATTGAATAGGTAAAATCAATGTTATCCACCTGTTTGCATAAATCCTTATCCTGATACCATTCAAAAGCAACCTCATAATTGGGGTAATATGGCACAAGGGTAACTTCTGAATCAATTATTCTTTCTTTCATTAAAACTCAATTCTTAATATACTTAGCATTCTGATAAATCATTGTTTTTGTAAAGGGATTATAAATAATGTCACGGCAGTTTTTGCCGAAAAATACATACTCGCTTTGTGTGCATATAGGAATGAAAACTGCGTCCTCAAGCAGCGTTTGCTCTGCCTTTTTGTATAATTCGGCGCTTTTTTCGGTGGAAATTGCCTTTTCAGCCTGTGAAACCAGTGTGCTGAACGCCGAGCTGCTGTAATTCGCCATATTTCCCGAAACGGTAAATGGTTTTAAATAGGAGGATGGGCTGTTGTATTCACCTGTCAGCTTTACAAGAGCAAAGTCAAAGTTTCCGCTTTCAAGAGCGGCCTGATACTCCGAATTGCTCATTGTCTTTAAATTGCAGTAAAAGCTGAAATCCGCCTGCCAGTCCTGCATAATGGCGCTTGCATAATCCTTTACGGCGCTGTTGTCAGGAGCGATAAGGTTAAGTCCCGTAAGTGCTGTTGAGCCTGATTTTTCAAGAGCCTTTTCGTAATATTTCTTTGCAAGGGTCGGGTCGGGTGCAATCCCCGTTTCTCCCGCAAGCTCGTGGTACGAGCTGTCAACAAAGCTGATTGCACGGGGAATTATGCTTGTTGTGACTGCATAGCCCTTTCTGGCATTATCAAACTGCCTTGAAACGTCAAGCATAAGGGCTTTTCTAAGATTATCGTCGGCAAAAATCGACTTAGTGTTGAAGAGAATACCCCATACGGCATTATCGTTTTCGGTGTAATCATAGCCCATTTTCATAAGCTCCGCCGCCTCATCGCCGCTTGCAATATAGCTGTGTATTGTGCCGTCCGTAAAGTCCTTTTTGGGATTTGGCTCGTCTATAAAAAAGTTTAGTCCGTAGGGATAAACGGTTTGGGAGTTTTTGTCATTGCGGCGAAGAATAAAGTTATTGTTGGTATTGCTCCATTGGTCATAGTTCCATGAATGAACGTAAAATGCGCCGTTTGAGGCAATTGTTTCGGCGGAAAGTCCGTATCTTCCCTCTGTTTTTTCAAAAAATTTCTCGCTGCAGGGCATTGCAGGAGCGGTTGTCAGCAGCACGGGAAAAAGTGGATTTGGGTAGTCGAGGGTTATTGTAAGCTCAAAATCGCTGTCCGCCGTAACTCCAAGCTGATCCACAGGCACAAGCCCCTTGTTTATAAGCTGTGAATTTCGTATGCAGAACAGTGTGCTTGCAACGGTGGATTTTGCCGCAGGATTGAACAGCCGCCTTAATGCAAAAACAAAGTCGTGTGCGGTGCACTGCTCCTCAAAATCTCTGCCGTCGTACCAATAAACGTCCTCTCTCAAAGTGAATTTATATGTAAGTCCGTCCTCGGAAACTGTGTAGCTTTCCGCAACGGCAGGCTCAACATCGCCGTTTTCGTCCAGCTTTAAAAGACCCTCAAAAATATTGGCAATGAGAAGAATTGCCGAATCGTCCTTTGCGGACTGAGGGTCAAGGGTGCGAGGATTTCCCGAAATGTCGTATTTGAATATGTAGCCGCTGCCGTCGTCCTTATTGCAGGATGTGAACACAAAACAAATCACAGCGGTAAGTAAAACAGCAAGTATTCGCTTAAATTTCAATGAAAGTACCTTTCCCTGCTTTATACTGATAACCAATTAACCTATGGATAAATACAACGGCTATAATAAGTCCACTCTGCGTCAAACGACCTTGACAGGCGCCAGCCTGCCTGCTGTCGTTTTCCTTGATTGGACGTATTCTACCCGCCGTCTTTATCCATAGAACAATCGGTTATTAGTAT
>JBJERI010000251.1:0-6710 GCA_051882195.1 Ruminiclostridium sp.
GGTTACGGTCGATTATTTCTGCAATCTGCTTCAAAACCTTATCTCCGCCCTCGTGTCCCAGCATATCGTTTACCGCTCTGAACTTGTCAATATCAAAGGAAACTATTGCATAATTTATGCTGTGGTCAACCAGCAGAGTGGGAACAATCTGTCTGAACCTGTTCCAGGTGTTGAAGCCCGTTACAGGGTCCACATAGGCGAGATGCTCGCTTATTTCAGTCTGCTCTTTCAGCTTCTTCATGGACTTTGTGAAATTGACCATAATTACGCCGATAAAGATAATAGACGCTAAAATAAAGCATATTGCAAATACGGTTACATAACCCCGTACAAGGTTTGTGGTATTGTTTGCAAATTCATAGGGGAAGGTTACAATAACCGTTCTGCTGTTAATGTCAGAGCGGCTGTAGCCCAGCATAAATCTTCCATTGTAGGTATCGACGTATGTAATGCCCATTGAGTCGGAGAGCTGTATACTGTTCTTGATATTGCGGCACTCCTCCGATGAGAAGTAGCCCATTTCGAAAATGTTGTCCCCCGTTGAGAAAATGCAGCCGTCATCATCGGGAGAAAGCACGACCTCGCCGTTTTTATCAATAACACAAGCTTCGCAGACCATACTGCCTACATTAAGAATAAGATCTGCACCGAAGTCCGCTTTGGAAATTCTTGCAGCGGTTATGCCAATTATTTCGCCCTCGCTGTTCTTCACGGGAACATCGAAATAAACGTATATTTCCTTATCGCTGTCGGGCAGCTCCTCATAAATAACGATTTCTCCGCCGAGCGCACGTTTGTAATATTGCCCTGAAACTACCTTGGAGCTGACGCCGCCGGGCGTATAAGCCTTGCCCTCCGTATCAACGAAGAAGATAGTATCGAAATCACCGTCTGACTTCATAAAGCTCAGAGCTGAACAAATCTCGTCCTCGGTCATTGTTTCGGCGTTCATTAAAAACGCATTCTTTTCATCCAGTATTTCTATGTTCAGGGAAATGCTGCTGTCAACGGATTTTCTGGTGAATTCTACCAGCTTTCCGAGAAAAGAATCCGTCTGCGCCTCAACGGAAGTGTTAATAAGGCCGACAAAAATAACGCACATTACTACGAGTACAATTATCAGTACAGCGACAGAAACAACCGCAGAAAAAGACAGCCTGTCTTCCCTTTTCTCAGGTTTCATCAGCCTCGCTCCTTCCGTAAAAAATTGATTTAAACATCATTAACTTTATTATACTATATTGTTAAATTTTTTGCAAGAGCGATAATTAATTTTGAGTAGTTTTGCACAATAAATTACATCGGTTTTATTTCAAAAACAATAAAGCGACAGTGGTTGTCCACTGCCGCTTGGGATTACTTCATCTCAAAAGACTGGCAATCCGTGCAAGGAATCTTTGTTGGGTCGCTTTCATGTGTGCCTACCTTGATCTTGTCAAGGCTGCAGTAATCAGCGCAGCTGCAATGATGCTTGCAGTTTTCGATTGAACATTCAATAGCTGTGTTCTTGTAATCTGTTCCCATTTTATATCGTCCTTTCGGTAACATTATTGACAATACCGCTTTGTCTGCGGTGCTGCAATAATATATTTTCCTCGGACAGCACATTTATAAATGGAAAATCAGACTATTTCTTCAACATCGGAAAGGGTTTCACAGATGTAATCCGCACCTGCTTTTACAAATTCCTCCCTGTCGCCGTAGCCCACAAGAACGCCTACAGAGGCAATTCCCACTTCTTTAGCGCCGTCAATGTCATGATGTCTGTCCCCTACAAGAACGGCTTTCGATAAGTCGGCAACGCCAAGATTTTCAAGAGAGTAGCGCAGCACTTCCGACTTTGTGTTCCGTGAAAAATCCATTGAAGCACCGCCAATAAAATCAAAATATCCGTCAATGCCGAAATACTTTAGTATTTTTTTGGAAATAATTTCGGGTTTTGAGGTGGCAAGACCGATTATTCTGCCTTTTGACTTAAGGTTTTTCAGCAGCCCCTCCGCTCCGTCAAGCAGGCGGTTTTCCTGCCAGCCAACCAATTCATACCGCTCTCTGTACTTATGAACAGCATTTTCAACATCATTGCCCTCTAAGCCTGCAAGTTCCTTAAAAGACCATTTCAGCGGCGGACCTATGTACTGCTTCAATACGTCTTTATCGGGTATAGGCTTTCCGAAGGCCCTGAGCGCATACTTTACCGATTCGGTAATCCCAATGTAAGGATCGGTAAGTGTTCCGTCAAGGTCGAACAAAACATAATCAAACGCCATTTTTCCTGTCCATTTCTATAAGCCGCTTTATTGCTCCCACAGCGCACTTGATACCTCTTTCTGTGTCTGTGCACGCACGGTCCGGTAATCCCTTGTTTGCACGTTCAACATTCCATATTGCGGTAAGCACCGCTCCTGCTCTTACACGTCTTGCAATGGCAACGGAAAACAGCGCCGCACATTCCATTTCCGAAGTAAGACAGCCACAGCTTACATAGCTTTTCCAGTGATGTAAAAGCTCTTTTCCAATAGGCATTTGCTCAGGCTCGACCTCGCCGTAAAAGCTGTCCTTGCTGTGAACAACACCAACGTGATAGCGGTTTCCGTCCGTATCTGTGGACAGCTCGGCTGCTGCGTCGCGAAGCGCAAATACCACATCAAAATTGGCAACGGCAGGATACTGTATGGGAATGTATTCCCTGCTCGTTCCCTCGGCACGGACAGCAGCGCTTGCAATGCACAAATCTCCGCCCATAACGTTTAAATCAATGCCGCCGCTTGTACCTATTCGGATAAATGTGTGAGCGCCGCAGCGTATAAGCTCTTCCATTGCGATTGCCGCAGATGGCCCGCCTATACCCGTTGAAACGACGCTAACCTTTTCGCCCAGCAATGTTCCCGTATATGTATTGAACTCTCTGTTTTCCGCAATCTGAACAGCATTATCCAGATATTTTGCAATTTCGGGAACACGTCCCGGATCTCCCGGCAGAATGACATATTTCCCCACCTGCTCAGATGTTACCTGTAAATGAAACCTGGTTTTCTTGTAATCTTCTGACATAATCACACGTCCTTTCGGTTATTTTTTTTATTTGTTTTTTTGGGCTTTTCTTCCGTTTTATAAGTTCCGCCGAGAATTGACGGCGCTTCGTCATATTTGGCGGCATTTCTTGCCTCCGCCTTTTTCATCCATCTGTCCCAGTTGGTAATGACCATAAGTATTATGGACAGGATGGTAACAAATATAATGGGCATATACATTACAGGCAGCACGCCGCCGTTAAGGGACGTAAGCAGCTGACTGAACGCCGTGTGAATGTATAAAGTGACAATAAGACCGATTGTATGTACAATAGCCGCAATTTTAGTGCAGTTCAGCATTACAAGTACCGTTCCGCCCACATAGCATACCGCCGAATTAATCAGCCATACAACGACAATGGGACTGGTTGCGATTTCCTCCCGCACAATATCCCCGAACATTATGGAAAGCGGTGCAAAAATGCCGAAAATCACGCCCCAGATTGTGGTTAGAATAAGAATGAGTATCTTTATAATTATTGAAAATACCTTTTTCATCAGTTACCTCTGCATTAAAAAGCTGTTGATTTTTTACTACTCAATCATAGCATAATTTTACGAAAAAGGCAATATAAAAATTTAAAAACTTCCTATTATAAAGACCTGCCTGCTGCGAATATTACTATCAGGATTTGAAATTCAAATTCAAAAAAATCACGGAGAAAGCAATGAGAAAAACAGTAAAAGCAACAGGCATAATCTTCATAACCCTAACGTTACTATTATGCCTTATTATCGGCTTCTATTACGTTGTTCTTCCTGACAATTTCTGTATATCAAAGGGCGCATCACTTCAGCTTGATACGGTTGTTCCAATAAAGGCGGTAAATCTGTCGGATTCCCTTCCCGTTTTTTCGGACAGTAAGCCAACGAAAAGCGCAAGGCTTATGCTTTTAGGAGCATTTCCCATAAAAACAGTTAAAATAACCGAAACGGAAAGGCCTATGCTAACCCCCTGCGGAACGCCTTTCGGCATAAAAATTCTCACAGAGGGCGCAGTGGTAACAGACTTCGGATATGTTGACGGAGAGCGCCAGCGCAGTCCCGCAAGCGAATGTGGCATTAAAACGGGCGACATTATCAAAAAAGTTAACGGCATTGAAATAAAATCAAGCAACGATATTTCAGCCGCCGCACAGCTTAATTCCGACAAAACGGTAATTGAGGCGGAGCGTGACGGCAAAATTCTTTCCTTTACCGCATATCCCGAAAAGTCATCAAAGGACGGACGTTTCAAGCTTGGAATGTGGACAAGGGACAGCTGTGCAGGCATAGGGACAGTGACCTACTATGACGAAAAAAGCGGCATTTACGGCGGACTTGGTCACGGCGTATGCGATGTAGACACGGGAGTGCTGCTGCCCGTTGCAAAGGGGAACATTGTTAATGTAAGCATAAACAGCATTATAAAAGGCTCGTCGGGAAATCCCGGAGAGCTTAGCGGCACATTCCTTTCAAAATCAGCCAAGGGCAATATTCTGCTGAACTCCCAATGCGGAATTTTCGGCAGAATGGACTATATGCCTGTTGACTCTGCGGCAATGCCGATGGGCTACAAGCAGGAAATAGAAACAGGCAGTGCAAAAATCCTCACCACCATAAGCGGCACAGAGCCAAAGGAATACGACATTGTAATCGAAAAAATCAACTACAACAGCACCAAAGCCGTGAAAAATATGGTTATTCGCATAACCGACCCCGAGCTTCTCTCAAAATCGGGAGGAATTGTTCAGGGAATGAGCGGCAGCCCCATAATTCAAAACGGTATGTTCATCGGAGCGGTGACACACGTTTTTGTCAACGACACAACAAGAGGCTACGCAATTTTTGCGGAAAATATGTACGACTGTCAGAAATGCATAAGCGGACAAAATTACGAAATATCCGCCGCATAAGGCGTGCCGCCTTGGGCAATTCCGCCGAGCCTTTACCTCTATATTTTTTTAGGTGATTTGGCTCGGCGGGACAAAAGTTGTTAAATTTGCAATCGCATAAGGCGTGCCGCCTTGGGCAATTCCGCCGAGCCTTTACCTTTATATAATTATAAAAAATTTGGCTCGGCGGTATCATACTTATTTATAACAAGCTCAATCCGAACAATAAATATGTTCCTCTCTCAAACAACGAAAAAGGTTAATTGCTTGCCGCAGTTTCCTGCGGCATTGGCTTTTTGATAAACTGAACTCCCTTATATTTTTTTATATACCTTAATTTAAAATAGTATAGCTTTTTTCTCTCCGATTATTTTTTCTTTTCCGATTATTTTCGACATAATTCGACATACTTAAACTTGAAAAAATCGCATTACTTCCGCAATATATTAAGCTATCCAAATTATAACATTTCCCACGTTAATTCTTTGAATTTCTTTTCGACTTTTTTCGACAAATTATTATATATTTTCACCAAATATCTCTCTAATTTTACATTATTTTACCCTTTTTCTTTGGCGCTTTTTAAATTTCAATTCAAGCTTTTCCGCTTTATAAAGGCATTTTTGGGGCTTTTTCCGTTCTATGGTGTTTTTTGCTAAAAGGGTATTGCAATTTAATTGCTGATATGGTATTATAAATAAGTAATAACAACTTGGAGGTAGAAAAATGACTAACAAAACTAAGGTTCTTATCGGTGACGATACTCCCGAACAGGGGATCGCATGGGCAAACCTGCTGAAAACAACAGGAATGTTTGCAGTGACAAGACAGAGAAACGGCAGAGTTATTCTTGAATCAATCAAGAACGATATGCCCGACGTACTTATCATTGAGGCGAAAATGCCCGAGCTGGACGCTGTTGCCCTTATCAACGAAATCAAGCAGATTCGTGATAAGCTCCCTCTCACTATGGTTATTGCCAACTACGACTCACCCCAGGTGGAAAGAGAGGTTATGGAGGCAGGCGCAAAGTACTACATGGTCAAACCATTTGAGCCAAAGACCCTCTGCACAAGAATACAGAATATGATAGGCAGCAACGCTTCTCCTGCTGAAAGCACCACGTCCTACAGCCAGCACAGCGTACTTCCCGAGGATATGGAGTACATAGTTACCGACATTATCCATCAGATAGGCATTCCCGCTCATATCAAGGGCTATCACTATCTGCGCACCGCTATTCTTCTTTCGGTAAGCGACAGCGAAATGATAAACTCCGTTACAAAGCTGCTCTACCCTACCGTTGCAAAGAAGTACAACACAACCTCGTCAAGGGTTGAACGTGCTATCCGTCACGCAATCGAAATTGCATGGGACAGAGGGGATGTTGACGTACTGAACAACTATTTCGGCTACACAATCCACACTTCAAGAGGAAAGCCCACAAACTCTGAATTTATCGCCCTTATTGCCGATAAGCTCAGACTTCAGTTCAAGGGGAAAATCCTTGTTCAGCAGCAAGCATAAAAATTCATTTATCTTCCTTTATACGGTTCATCTTATGGTGAACCGTTTTATTTTTTTGAAAAAATATCCGACAGTGATTTCTCTCTGTCGGATATTTCTATGAACACTTATGGGTATTTTCTTACAGGACAATGCATATAAGTCCGCCGCAGCCGTCGTTGATTATTCTTTCGATGGTTTCCTGAAGCTTCATTCTAACGTCCGATGGCATACGGTAAAGCTTTGTGTGCAGTCCCTC
>JBJERI010000252.1:0-6673 GCA_051882195.1 Ruminiclostridium sp.
AGCCTTTGAAAAGGCTTGACCTAAACTTTTAAAATGGCTTTTTCGACAAGCTGAGACCTGAAAAATCAGGTCTTTTTTTCAGCAGCACCCCACTCCAATTACAAGCACCTTTTTCCCCTTGCTGTCCCTCGGTATTTCAAGCCGAATTTTTCTCAGCCGAGGTTTATCCTCGCAGAGAACAACCTCCGCAAAGGGATTTCCCCAGCCGAAAATGCTGTAGCCGGTAAGCCTGCCAATGCTTTTATCATCGCATAAAAGTTCAATTTCCCCCATATCACGGCTTTTGTCCTTTAGGTAAAGAACGGAGATTTTTGAACATTCCGCCTCCGTTTCAAGGAAAATCCGCTCCCCCTCTTTGCAGCGGTAAGCAAAGTCAAAAACATTTTCCTTAAGCTGTTGCTTTTCAAGATTGCCGCAGGATAAATCCAGCAGTCGGAAGCCCTCGAAGCCTGCCGTTGTAAGCGGGGCAGGGAATGGGGGATTGTCACTGTTTTCCTCAATGCTTTTGTCTATAACGTGAACAATGCATTTTGCAATAAACTGGTGGATATTTTCCCGTGGGTGAGCCTCGTCGGGGGTGTAAACGTCCATTGGCAGCGTACCCGACTGAATAAGGGGATAAAGAGCCGCTCTTATGCCCACTGTGGGCAGTCCGTACAGCTTTGAGAAATGCGTCATATATTCCTCGCAGGAATAGCCTGCACGGTTGAAAACAGTTATGGGAATTACTGCATAGCCCCTTGAAATAAGCCGCCGTAAAAGGCTTTCGTACTTTTCCGTGCCAAGGGGGGACAGCTCCTCGTTGATTGAATATTCAACAAATACTATCTGTGGCGCAAAGTCCTTCAGCAGCATTTCATCAACAAACAGTCCCATATAGCAGTTTGTGCCCGAAACGGCGAAATTCCGCATTTCCACCTCGTAACTTCGGCTGTAATGCTCGTACAGAAAATCCGCATAGCTTTTGTGATTTTCGGGAGAGGAATTATAGCCGTAGGTCACCGAGCCGCCGAGAAAAGCAAGACGTAATTTTTCCCCCGAGAAAATTTCACGCAGCTTCTTCCCAAGACCTGTGGTCAGGGCTGAATTTTCAATTGCCTTGCCGTAAAGCTGCTCCCCAAGACAGTCAAACAGAGTTTCCATAAACGCCTATCAGACCCTCCATGTGCCCATGCTTACAAGCTGTTTTAGCAGCAGGGTGTATTCTCTCGCCGCCTTGGAAAGGTAGCCGTTTTTGCGGTAAACAAGGCAAATGCTGGTTTTTGCGTCCGAATCGGGCAGTAAATAGTAATCGGGGTGGGAGGCAAAATCGCCGAATCTTATAAGAGAATCGGGAATAAAGGAGCCGCCGAAGCCTGCCTTTACAAAAGAAAAGGCGGTTTCAATAGAGCGCACCTGCAGGATTTTCCCCGGAGTGATCGAGTAACGGGCAAGTATGCTGTCAATTCTGTCGGGGGAAAATTCCCCGTCGTCGCAGACAATGAGCCGTTCGCCGTTAATGCAGCTTAAATCAACGGGGGGAGCGGTAAGATATTTCATAGAGCCTGTCCGTATGTCCTCGTCGGAAAGGCGGGATTTTTCCAGCTCCTCGCTGCGCATTTCACGGGGAAGGGCAAGCACCATTCTCTCGTCCGCAAGAGGCTCAACGTCAAACAGCCTTGCGTCGTATTTTCCCGTGCCGATAAAAAGGTCGATTTCGCCGCTTAAAACCTGCTCAAGGAGCTGCTTGGAGCTGCCCTCGGAAACGGAAACGCTGATTCCCTCAAAGCGCCTGCTGAATTCGGTAATGCTTTTTGGCAGCATACAGGAAGCTCTGAACATAGTTGCCCCTATGCGGAGCGTGCCGCTTTTGAGATTGCCCATATCCGAAATTTCGTTGCGGAGATTTTCCTCAATGACCTTTATGCGGTTTGCCGCCTTTATATAGGCTTCTCCTGCGGAAGTAAGCCTTACGGGGCTGGTGGAGCGGTCGAAAAGCTGCGCTCCAAGCTGATTTTCAAGGTTGATTATAAACTGGCTTAAGGAGGGCTGAGAAACGGAAAGCTTTCTCGCCGCCTTTGAAAAGCTGCCCAGCTTTGCAAGGGTAAGGACGTATTCAATCTGCTGCTGTGTCATTTAAGGACGCTCCTTTGGTATATAATAAGTTTATTAACCATATAATAGCACACTTATATGCTTATTTCAAGTAAAATCTTTGCGAAATGCAGGATAATTTTTGCATTTTTTAGTTTATTGTAATTTTTAGCATGGGAGCAGGAGCTGATTGCCTCATAGGGATAATAAAAAGCCTTTGCCCACAAAGGAGCAAAGGCAAAAACACAACGGGGTCAAAAAGGGACTAGCCCCTTTTCGCAACACGGCGAGGGATTATCCCAGTGGGCGAACAGCCTCAACCCTGTCAATACCTCATAAACCGCTGTGCAAGGAGGGTTACCGCCATACAAAGAACGTTGTAAATAATTATTGCGGATGGACTGAACATATCGGTCTTGACGAACAGAGCAAAAATTACCGCAAGCAGTGCTCCGAAGAAAAGACCTCCGAACATTACGCAAGTGCCGATATTTATGCTCTTGTTCAGCTTTTTGGCGGCAAGGACCGCTCTCGCAAAGGAGGTAAAGGTCCTGTCGCAGGAAATTGCTCCCGAGCCTCTTGAAGTGTACCGTGAGCAGTCGTCGAACTGCTCGTGGAGAGAATAGGGGAGAATTCTTATCATTTCGGGGGAAATGTCGAAAACGTCCGCAAGCTTGCCCACTGTAACAATGGAATCGGTGGTCTTGACGGCAATTGAAACGCCTCTGCTGTCCATTTCCTGCAAAAGCGCCTTTATTTCAGCATTTGCCGCCATTTCAATAAGGAACATTATAACCAGCTCGCCGCCTACCGCCAGATACACATATTCTGTGTTTTCCGTGCGGTATTTTCTTGTTTTGTTAAGGTCTGGAACTTTTATGTCGTGGTGCTTCATCTGCTCTCTGCTGCCTAAAATAAGCCGCTTTGTGCCGTACCAGCCCATTACTCCCATATTGTCCTCGTAAACGCAGTTTTCTACGGGAACAAGCAGCTCTTCCTTGCGGTTTATCATATTTTCAAACATATTGGACATTACCGAGCCGCTCTTTATGGCAAGGCTTGCCGCAAGGATTATTGCCTGATCGAGGGCAATATTGTTGACGGAATTTGCGGGGTGACAGGGCTTCATGCTTGTGCAGGCAATGCTTCCTGCGGGGAAAAGGCTTCTTGCGTCCACAGTAACGCAGTTTGTGCGGCTGAATTCCTCAACAGCGCCGTAGCCAAGCACAACGGAATTGCTCTTGGAAAGGGCTTTTGACGCCATTGCAAGGGGGTGATTTACAATAAGCATTATGGAGAATGGCGACAAAACGGACAATGTCCCCAAAGCGGCGGTAATTGCCCAGTAGGGGTTGTTTTCCATACCCTCAGCGCCGTTTGGCAGGAAATAAGCCAGTACGCCCACAATAACCGCAAAAATGAAAGCGGCGGGAGTGAGATAGCGGCAAAGCTTGTCCGCCTTGTCGGTGCAGTAGCTTGTTTTGAGGAAGTCGGTGAGAAATTCGGTTTTTCTCATAGAAACAAGGGCGGGAATGTCGCTTACAACGCCCTTTGTGATCGCCTCCGCCTGCTGTTCGTTTTCAACCATATAGGCGTAATATTTGTCGTGATCTCCCGAAATAAAGTCGAAATTCCGCTTTGCACGGACAATCATTGACAGCTTGCCGATTGTATTGAAAAGCAGGGAGAAAAGACCAACCGCAATATAAAGATAAGCCTTGCTGCGCTGGAGATAGTCGGGGTTTTCAAGGTGAATAAGCGCCCCAAGCACGGAAACCGTCGCCATAAGAGCGCATATCGAGTCGCAGTCCGCCTTGCCTTTAAACAGCTTGCCAAAGCCGTTTAACACAACGGTGGCGCAGATTGCAAGACCTGCTACTCCCGCAATAAGGTTGAAGTAGATAAAGCCCGAATTTTCCTTTGAAACAAAGCGCTGGCTGAAAATATCAGCGCCGAAAAGCTCAATGCCAAGACCGTTTCCGAAATCGGAGGCAAAAGCCACAATGCCCACAACAGCGCAAAGAATAAGCAGCAGAACAAACCGCATACGCAGCGACCTGTGGGATTCGTTAAGGTCGGAGCGAATCTGCTCTGCACCGTCGTATGTATCGAAATCGGGCGTTTCCTCGGCAGCTTCTTCCTCGTTTTCCTCGTCAAAGTCGTCGCTGTCGTCAATGTCCTCAAGGACAAATTCGCTTATTTTGCGCTTTCTCTTGCGCTTAAGCTCACGGATTTTTGCCTCGCTTACCGCAAATTCGTCTATGGGCGGAATTGACCCCGTGTCGGGAATTATCTGCTTTTCATAGTCAATGTTAAGCCCCAGCGTTGGAGTTTTTACTTCGGCTGTGGTGCTTTCTGCTATGGAAATGGGCTGGCTTGCCGCAAGATTTTCCTCACGCTTTTTGGCAAGGCTTTTGTTTATGCTGTCAACAAGGGCGGTGTTTGAGCGCTTTTCTCTGTCTGCCGCTTCGAAAAGTCCTGTGCTTTCGCCTTTCTTGTACTCTCTCACAATTTCGGCGGTGTCTCCGTCCTTTTGGGGAGCGTTTTCAGCAGACTTTTTGTCCTTGATAACCATTGTCACCTCGTTGGTGACTGCGGTTTTTTCGTTTTTGGAAATGGATTTAAGCTCGTTTCCTGCTATGCCTATGGTATCTCCCGAAAGAGTGCTTGCGGCAATTTTGCTTATGGACTCCGCCTCAGCCTTTTCCTTAAGCTCGTAGGGGTTAAGGGAGTCAAGCTGCTCGTCGGATTCCTCCGCCGCCACGTCACGGCTTAAAAGACGCTCCTTTTCCTTTTCGGTATTGACGGGCGCTTTTGGCTTTGACTTTTTGGGCAGTGAAACCAGCACAGGCTCGCTGCTTTGAGGCGTTTCCTTTTTCCTGCCGAAAAGCTTTTCCGTATCTATTTCCGTATCGTCAATTTCATAGCTGTCGTCGTTATCGTCCTCAAATTCGGGTGAAAAATCAGGCGCAAAGGGCTTTTCGTCGTCCTCGTCATTGCTGCTTGCAGCTATTGCCGCAGGCTTTGAGGGATTTTTCTCCTTTTTGCCGAACATTCCGAAAAGACCGCCGGATTTTGACTTTTTCTTTATTACGGGCTTAACATCAGGCTCGTCCTCTTCTTCGTCTTCATCGTCCTCGTCCTCAAAATCAGCTTCCGCTTCTTCCGTTTTTTCGGATTTTTTCTCTTTATCAAGGTTAAAATCCTTTGCAAGGGCTTCAAGCTCTTCAAGACGCTCTTCCCTGGTTTTCTTTGCAATGCTTTCGGAAAGGGCAACGTCGTTTTCCGCAATTACCGATTCCTCCGAGGAATCCTCAATATGATCGGCATTGTCTGATTTTGCGCCGCTTTCAGCCTTTTCCCTTATTTCCTCTCCCGCTAAAATTGAGGTGACGGACAGCTCCTCATTGTTGGCGGAGCCGTTTTTCTTTTTCTTTTTATCAACCTCTGCCAGAATATCATCAAGCGAAAATTTATCTGCCATTTTAACCCCCGATTATCTGCGGTATCTTACAACCTCGTACATTAGTATTCCTGCGCTGACCGACGCATTGAGAGAATTTACCTTGCCGAACATATCTATTGACAAAATCATATCGCAGCTTTCTCTCACCAGTCTGCCAAGCCCCTGTCCCTCCGAGCCGATTACCAGCGCAACCGCTCCGTCAAGCTTCGCCTTGTGAACGGGCGTTCCGTCCGCTTCTGCGCCGTAAACCCAGATGTTCTCCTTTTTAAGCTGCTTTATGGTATCCACAAGGTTGGGAACTCTCGCTACCTTGAGCCAGCTTGCCGCACCTGCGGAGGTTTTGAAAACGGTAGCCGTAAGGCCTGCGCTTCTCCTTTTGGGAATAATCAGCCCGTCCGCTCCCGCAGCCTCGGCGGTCCTGATTATAGCCCCAAGGTTGTGAGGGTCCTGAATCTCGTCGGCAATGATTATAAAGGGAGCAGTGCCCTTTGCCTTGGATACAGCTAAAATGTCCTCCACCGTGGCGTACTCCGCCGCCGCAGTTACCGCACAGACGCCGCCGTGCTTTCCGCTGCACATTGAGTTCAGCTTATCCTCTCCCGCTTCCTTGACAACAGCGCCAAGCTCCTTTGCGGCGCTTATCAGCTTTCCAAGCCCCGTTGCGCCCTTCTGGATATAAACAGTGTCAATTGCTTTCTCGGAGAGAATTGCCTCCATAACGGCGTTCCTGCCGAAAATAATCTGTTCGTCGGACTGCTCCGCAGCTTCCTTTTCGGGAGCAAAGCCGCTTTTTTGGCGGAAATTCCCCTTTGGTGAGGGAGCGTTTTTCTTTGGATATGGTTTTTTATTGTTCATTATTTTGTTTCCTGTGAATTTGTTTGTGCATAACTATACAAATATAATTATAGCACAAAGGGAGAGAAAATGCAACAATAAAAAGGGGGTTTGCCCCCTTTTCAAGTCCCCCTTTGTGTTTTATGTAATTTTCGACTTGGTTGTGAGGGGGCTGTTCGCCCCCTTTTCCTCATTTTGTGTTTTATGTAATCTTTGACTTGGTTGAAAGGGGGCTGCTCGCCCCCTTGATTTTGTTTTATGTGATTATAATGGAGCAATAACCCCTCGCCCTTTTCTTTG
>JBJERI010000253.1:0-6591 GCA_051882195.1 Ruminiclostridium sp.
TTGCAGATACAGCTCAGGTTTCCCAGACTCAGAACAACACCGTTAAGCCTGCCGCAGAGGACAGCAAGAAGAACAGCACTATGGCTGCCGAAAATACAGACAAGTTTGAGCGCAGCACCGAGGGATATACGCCTGCCTATACAAAGCAGACAGCCAAGAAAAACACGGACGTAAAGACCGATTCCGCATATAAGACAGCCGCTAAGTCTGTAACACAGATGAAGAACGAGGCAATGAAGGAAATGGTTGAACAGACCATAACCGGTCAGACTACAAAGGAAAAGACCTCATCCGGCTCTCTTGTGAGCAATATTATCAGCAAGGCTTACGCTGCAGCGGAAGCAACCAGCAAGGACAGCGAGGACTACTGGGGAGCGGAAGCTACCGCAGAGCGCATTTTCACCTTTGCAAAAACTCTTGCGGACGGCAACCCCGAAATGTTTGAAACAATGAAGAACGCTTTCCTTACAGGCTTCAGTCAGGCAGAGGGCGTAAAGGGCGGCAAGGGCAAGCTGCCGGGAGTATGCTACGAAACCTACAGCAAGGTAATGGATAAGTTCGACCAGTGGGAAAAGGAGCTTAACGGCACAGCCGAAACAGAAGGAACCGCTTCTTCCGCTGAATAAGCAGATACATAAAAATCCGCAGTTTACGCTGCGGATTTAATTTTTTGTTGCAATAATCCCCAATTTGTGCTAAAATAAACAGAGAAAATTACGGAGGATTTAACTATGAGAAAAAAAGGCTTTGTAACACTGGCAATTTTAGCGGGAATAGGCTTTATCGGCTCTCTGCTGATTGAGGGACCCTACGCAAGCGAGCTGACAAACGGTCCTTTCGGCGACATTACCGCTTATGTAGGCATAATGAAATGGGTCTGCCTTGTAGTGCTTATTTTCTGCATTATAAGCATAATCGTCCTTGAAATCAAAAAGTCATTGCGCCGTGTAAAGAGAAAAGTCAATGTGCAGATTAAAAACAAGCTTGCAGACGCAATTTCAAAGGCGGCAGCCCCCGATACAACCCCTCAGGAAACCAAGTACAAGCTTAAGGAAGCCGAAAAGCAGCCCGAAAGAGCAGCTCCAAAGAAAACCCAAAAAGCGGATACCGCAGAGCTTACCTGTATGTACTGCGGCTCCAAGGTCAGCGCAAAAAGCGCAAACTGCCCCAACTGCGGAGCGGCATTAAAATAATCATTGCCTGATGTAAATTCCCTGATCCTCTATGTAATCCTCCATATCCTCTTTCATGCCCGTGACCCAGTTGTCGTACCATTTTTCCTCTTCAACGGCAACCTTGTCCTCGGGCTTTATTTCTTTCTTTTTCTCGTCCATAATTACACCCCTCTTATAAATATAAAAAAACAAGGAGATATAAAGGGCATTGCCTATATGGCGGTTTTAACCCGCCGAGCAAACCAACCTTCAAATATATGAATGTTGCGGCTCGGCGGAACTGCCAAAAGGGGCACCCTTTTATCTCCTTTGATTATATCTTTATTATAATTGATTACATTTCAACTGTCAAGCCCTGTGCGGATTCAACTGTGAACTTCTTGTCTGTGCCTGTAGAGGTTACCTTGATTGTATCGCCCTTTCTTGTAGCGGTAACAGTAAGCTCAAGTTTGCCGTCCTTGTCGCAGATTTTACATTCAGCTGTTTTGCCATCCTCAAGACCGTAAACAACCAGCTTTGCGCCCTCAACATAATCATAAGTGAAGTTGCGCTTGAAATCACCGTAGGCAATAATTGAGTTTGGCTTTGCGTAAAGGGGCATTCCGAAGTAATCATATTTCTTCTCGTACCACTTGCCGCCCTCAAGGACTTCTCCTGTCTGAATGTCCGTCCATGCGCCTGTATTAGGCAGATAGAATGAGCAGATTCCCTCCTCGTTGAATACGGGAGCAACCAGCAGGTTATCACCCAGCATATACTGTCTGTCAAGGGAAAGAGTTGCAGGGTCAGCCGAGAAATCAACAACCATTGCTCTCATCATAGGAACGCCTGTTTCGTGTGTCTTAACTGCGTTTGCGTAGAGGTAAGGCATAAGTCTGCCCTTTAACTTTGTGAAATGTCTTAAAACATCGCAGCTTTCTTCATCGAAATTCCACGGAACACGGTAAGAGGAGTTGCCGTGCAGACGGGAATGTGTGGACATAAGACCGAATGCGCACCATCTCTTGTAAAGGTCGGGAGTGCCTGTTGCCTCGAAGCCGCTTATGTCGTGGCTGAAGAAGCCGAAGCCGCTTAAGCAGAGGGAAAGACCGCCTCTGATTGTTTCCCACATTGATTCGTAGCTGGAGAAGCAGTCGCCGCCCCAGTGTACTGGGAACTGCTGTCCGCCTACCGTTGCGGAACGTGCAAATAAGCAAGCCTTGTTTTCGCCGTAATATTCCTTCAGTACGTTGAATACAGTCTTATTGTAGAGGTAAGTGTAGTAGTTGTGCATCTTGTACGGGTCAGAGCCGTCGTAGTAAACAACGTCTGTTGGGATTCTCTCGCCGAAGTCTGTCTTGAATGCGTCAACGCCCATTTCGCAGAGCACTCTCAGCTTTGAAGCGTACCATTCGCAAGCTGCGGGATTTGTAAAGTCAACGATAGCCATACCTGGCTGCCACATATCTGCCTGGAATACGGAGCCGTCCTTGTTCTTGATGAAGTAGCCGTTCTTTACGCCCTCGTCAAACAGTGATGAGCGCTGTGAAATGTAGGAGTTTATCCATACGCAGATTTCGATATTCTTTTTCTTTAAGCGGCTGAGCATTGCCTTTGGGTCGGGGAACATTCTCTTGTCCCAAGTAAAGTCGCACCAGTTGAATTCCTTCATCCAGAAGCAGTCAAAGTGGAATACCTCCAGCGGAATATCGCGGCGTTCCATTTCGTCAATGAAGTAGGAGCAGGTTTCCTCGTCGTAGTTTGTGGTAAAGGAAGTGGTAAGCCAAAGACCGAATGTAAATGCCGGCGGAAGTGCAGGCTTGCCTGTAAGGGTGGTGTAAACGCTGATTACGTCTGCAATTGTTTCGCCGCCGATTACGAAATACTGCAAATGCTCGCCCTGAACGGAGAAAGAAACCTTGGAAACGGTTTCGCTTGCAACTTCAAAAGCAACCTTTTCGCTGTGGTTTACGAAAACGCCGTAGTTTCTTGAAGAAACATAGAAAGGAATGGACTTGTAGGTCTGCTCTGTGCAGGTGCCGCCGTCGTTGTTCCATACTTCAACGCTCTGTCCGTTCTTTACGAATGTAGAGAACTTTTCGCCGAAGCCGTAAATATTTTCGCCAACGGAAATGTTCAGCATTTCACGCATATATGTATTGCAGTCGGTTTCGCTCTTTGCGTAGAAGTTGCTGTTGTCCATGAAAGCCATTCTGTTTTCTGTGAGGAACGGGCTTTCTTCAATATAGGAGGTTGTTCTCCAGCCCTCCTTGGTCATAAGCTTGCCGTCATAGTAATATTCAACGCTCCAGCCGCCGCCCTTGCCCACAACGACCTTTGTCTTGCCGCTGATAAGCTCTGCTCTGTCGTCATAATCGTTGATAACGGGCTTGAAGCTTTCGTCCTCGTAAAGCTCAAAGTGGGGTCCCTTGTCAAGAGCGCCCTTGTAGTGGTCGATTGTTACCTTGATTGTGTTTTCAAGGGTGGAGGTAAAGTTGATTTCAAGGCAGGGACCGCCAAGAGTCATACCTCTGTTGGCAATAAAATTGCTTGTGGCAAAAACCGTGATTGACTTTTCATCGTGAGTAACTTCATAGCTCTGTGTTGCGTAATTCACATTGTAGCCGGGCTTGTTAAGCCAGAAACCGTCGGAAAATTTCATACCCAAAAATTCCTTTCATATTTACGTTTGTTGGATTTTTTGCTTTGCGTAATCGTTTGCATCGCTATGGTTATATACTAACACAAAAACTTTCGCAAATCAATAGTGAAAGTCCCTGTTTTTTATATTTTTTCAGAAAAAGTTGCACAAAAAACAGGTAACATTTTTATGCAGAAAAAAAGCCCTGCATTTTTTGTGCAGAGCTTTCAGTAAATAGCTTTCATTTTTCAGCCGTTAAGCTTTTTGATTTCAGCAAGGCAATCCTTGCAGATATTCTTGTCCTTGTATGTAACGATATTCTCGCTGCTGTTACAGAAAGCGCAGGTTTCTGTATATTTGGACAGAATAATTTTCTCGTTTTCAACATAGATTTCAAGGTAGTCTTTGTCACTGATGTCAAGCACTCTTCTGAGCTCAATCGGGATTACAAGACGGCCAAGCTCATCAACTTTTCTGATAATTCCTGTGGATTTCATAATAACTTTCCTTTCAGATTAAAAAAACGCAAACAATGTGAGCCACGTCTTTTTGTCATTTTGACCAAAATGTCTTGGAATAGGATTTTGGATAAATCGTACTCCATTATTATATTACCACATTCTGTCCTTTTAAATATTAACAAATTATGAACATTCTGTTAAAAAATTATGATTTTTTGGGAAGTGATACAAATGATGAAATGGATTTTCGGCGGATTGATGATTTTATCGGTATTATTTGCAATATTTACGGGAAATATAGGAAATCTCAATACCGCAATTCTAAACGAATGCGGAAACGCAGTTGCGCTGTGCATTTCTCTGTGCGGAATCATCTGCTTCTGGAGCGGAATAATGCAGGCGGCTAAAAAAGCGGGCATTGTTGATTTTTTGGGCAGGCTTTTCCGCCCGATTATTAAGCATATATATAAAGGTATAAACGTAAGCGGAAAGGCAATGGGCTACATTGTGCTTAACCTGACGGCGAATATGCTGGGGCTTGGAAATGCGTCAACTCCTTTCGGACTGGCGGCAATGAGTGAATTGCAGAAAGAGGAAAACTGCGGCGATACCGCCTCGGACAATATGATAATGTTTGTGGTGATGAACACTGCAAGCTTACAGATTATTCCCACAACGGTGGCGGCTCTGCGGCTCAAAAACGGGTCGGCTGCGCCTATGGAGATACTGCCCTGTGTGTGGATTGTGTCGGTGGCAAGCGTTACGGCGGTAGTTCTGCTTGCAAAGCTTTTTGGGAGGATTTTTAAGAGAAAATGAACATATCGGATTTTGCAGTACCCTCGGTGGTTGCCTTTGTAGCCCTTGTTTCCCTTGTTCAGCGTGTTGACCTTTTCGGCGAATTTCTTGAGGGAGCAAAGGAGGGACTTGCCACTATAAAGGAAATTTTCCCCTCGCTCCTTGCTCTTGTGCTGGCGGTAGGAATGTTCAGGGCGTCGGGAGGACTTGACCTGCTATGCGGCATTGTTTCGCCTGTTGCGGAGCTTGTAGGCTTTCCCTCGGAATGTACTCCCCTGCTAATTATGCGCCCCTTTTCGGGAAGCGGCTCGGTTGCCATTTTCGAGAGTATCCTCAATTCCTGCGGCGCAGACAGCTATGCAGGCAGAGTTGCAAGCGTAATGCTTGGCAGCAGCGAAACTACCTTTTACACCATTGCCGTTTATTTTGCCGCCGCAAAGGTGAAAAAAACACGCTACACCCTTGCCGCAGCAATGGCGGGAGATTTTACGGGGTGGATTTTAAGCGCGGCTGTGGTTTCGGCTATGCTGATGTAAAACAAAGTCGCATATCGGCAGAAATTGTGAAATCAGCGGTTATTTGCCTATACTCGTACAAAAACTCTTGCATTAAGGCCCGAAATAGAGTATAATATATTTGTATATTCAAATTTTGCACTCTATTGAAAGGATAATCTATGCTTAGATACTTGCTGGGCGGCGCTGACGCCCTTACAATAATCATGTCCCTCTTTGCAATTTTAGTGGTGCTGTTAGTGGCAACCCCTGTTCATGAATGTGCTCACGGCTGGATGGCAAAGGCTCTCGGTGACGATACGGCGGAAAGGTCGGGCAGACTGACCCTTAACCCCGTACACCACCTTGATTTGCTGGGAACAATTTGTATGCTCCTTTTCGGAATCGGCTGGGGCAAGCCTGTGCCCATTAACCCATCTCGCTGCCGCAAGGTAAAAAGCGGCAAGACCGCAATGGCGCTGACTGCCCTTGCAGGCCCTGTTTCAAACATTCTGCTGTCCCTTATCTTTATGATAATTTACAAGGTGGTTTTCTACACCTGCGGAAGCGTTGCAAACATTGCTTATTTTCTCTCCGCCCTTGTTTTCATTATTGACATCAACCTTTTCCTTGCAGTGTTCAACCTTATTCCAATTCCGCCCTTTGACGGCTCAAGAATACTCCTTGCATTCCTGCCAACAAAGTGGTATTTCGGCATTATGAAGTACGAGCGTGTTATTCAGATAGGTATTCTTATGCTGTTATGGTCGGGCATTCTGTCCCTTCCGCTGAACATTGTAAGCAACTGGCTTTTCAATGGTCTTGACTTTATCACAACCCCCATTGATATGATTTTCACACGCTGATATGGAGGAGTTAAGTTTCAAGCTGGAGGTTTTCGAGGGACCTCTCGATCTGCTGTTAAGCCTTATTGCAAAGCATAAGCTGAACATTTACGACATAGAGATTTCGGTGCTTCTTGAACAGTTTCTCCTGTATCTTGACAAAATGCAGGAGGCTGATATGGAGGTTGCAGGAGAATTTCT
>JBJERI010000254.1:0-6554 GCA_051882195.1 Ruminiclostridium sp.
CCTCCTCGGACTTTTCAACAGGCTTTCTCTTGGTACATTCCATTCTGATTGGATAGCGGATATAGTCGGAATACTTCTTGATGAGGGACTTTATCTTGAATTCCTCCATAAAGTCGTCGTAATCCTCGTCCTCGGTGCTTTCCTTTATATAAAGAGTAATCTCCGTGCCGTAGCTGTCCTTTTCGCAAGGCTCAACGGTGTAGCCGTCAACGCCCTCGGAGGTCCATAAAAACGCCTCGTCAGAGCCGTAAGCCTTTGATTTTACAGTAACCTTGCTTGATACCATAAATGCGGAGTAGAAGCCAACGCCGAACTGACCGATAACGGAAATGTCCTCGTTCTTTTCCTCGTTTGCGGTGTCCTGCTTGAACTTGAAAGAGCCGGACTGTGCAATAACGCCAAGGTTGTTTTCAAGCTCCTCCTTGTTCATTCCGATACCCGTATCGGTGATTGTGATTGTTCTGTTTACCGAATCGGGCTTGATTGTAATCTGAAAATCATCTCTCGAAAGACCCAGATTTTCGGTAAGGGATTTGTAATACAGCTTGTCCATTGCGTCGCTTGCGTTTGAAATAAGCTCACGGAGGAAAATTTCCTTGTGGGTGTAAATGGAGTTGATCATCATTTCAAGCAGCTTTTTGGATTCAGCCTTAAATTGTTTTTTTGCCATTGTAATCAGACCTTTCTTATATAATAGTAAATAATAAACCATTTTTAGCACTCTCGACATTTGAGTGCTAATACACATTATAGCACTAATTTATGATTTGTCAAGTGGAAATTTTCAAAATATGCAAAAGTATCTTTTAAGGAAAAAACAAAATTCAGCCTGCACCGAAAGGCACAAGCTGAATTTTTATGAATGGGGTATTTTTATGGAGGTTTTGTATATGTCAAGCAAAAACGGTTCGGGAAGTAAATCGGGAGGGTAGTTGATTTTCCTTTGTCCGTCCCGTTTTTGCGGTTTTCCTTTAGCTTGCCTTTATTATATCCGCAATTGAACGATATGGCAATACAGTGTACCAAATTGAAACCGCTTTGTAACCGCAAATTTAAGCCCCTGCCAAAAACGTAACCGTTTTTGCAATGGGTTTTGTGCAATATTTTTGGGCTGTAACTAATTTGTAAGTAAATTGTTACTTTAATGTAAGGGAATTTTTACACCAAAACCGCTACTTGTAACCTAAGTGAAATCCGGATGTGTTAAAATAGGGACAGAGAAGACGAAAAAGGGGGACGGAGTATGGCTAAAAACGACATTTCAATAATCATACCCTGTCTTAACGGCGAAAAGCGCATTGCCGCTTGTATAGGCGAGGCGCAGCTTACCCTTCAGCGCTATGGAATAAGCGGCAGGATTATTGTTGCGGACAATAAGAGCAGCGACAAATCCGTTCAGCGAGCCGTTGAAAAAGGCGCAGCAGTTGTGGAAACGCCTCAGCACGGCTGGGGAAACATTGTCCGTGCGGCAATGCTTTCATCAGAGGAAAAATACGTTATCGTATGCGATATGTACTGTGATTTTGTATCCATTCCCGACTTTTACAACGCTCTCCTGGAGGGCAGCAAGGTAGTGGTGGGCAGCCGCTTTATGGACGGAAGAAAGCCCGAATTGCCCCTGTCCTGCAAAATTTACAGCAGGGCGGCTGCAAAGCTTTTAAGCGCAAGATACCATTGCGATTTAAGCGATTTAGGCTCGGGAATGTACGGCTTTGACCGTGATGAAATAATGGGCTACAAGCTGAAATCCGGGGGCAGGACAATGCTGACGGAAATTCTCTGCAAGCACCTGAAAAACAACGGCACGGTAACGCAGATTCCTGTTGTGGCAAGGAGAGGCACAAGCTGCAAAACGGGCTTCAGCCGCAAGGGCGACTGTGCGAAAAATATTGCAACAGCGTTATTTTCATAAAATAAGGAATAAATCCCGAAACAACGGAATAAAACAAGCTCTCACATCAGGCTATGCCCAAGTGAGAGCTTTTTATTTTATTGTTATCTGTGCACTTCAAAATCGGAGGAAACAGGCTCTAATACAGGTTTTATGTAATCATTGATAAGCCGTACGCTTTGCTCAAGCCAGTTAATCTCCACAATGTCCTTGTGCTTTATTACCGTTCCCTTTGCAACCTGAATATTGCCCTCGCAGTCCTTTATTTCTCCCTTGAAAATATCGGACTTGCCTGTTTTTACAATATCGTAAAGAGTATCGGCAATTGTCTTTGTGCCTTCAAGAGCGTTTTCCTCGCTGGGGGCGCAGAGCCTTACTGTGCCCTCCTTAACCCCGTCGGCATTTTTGCCGGAGGTAAAGTTGCGGTACTGAATTGAGCGTGCAACGTCCACAAGATAGGTGTTGAACTGGTAGAAAAAGCCGCTGAGGTACTGCGTTGGCGCAAGCTCGGGCATATTGTAGGCGTCGCCTATTACCTTTACTCCCACCCTTTCGCAGTATTCGATTGCGTACTTGTCGCCGGTATAGCACATTATAACGTCGCAGCCCTGTGAAATAAGGTTGTCAATTGCTTCTTCAATTTCGCTTGGGCTTTCGGGTCTTGCCCAGTTTACACGGACGTTGGTCTTGCTTTCGGTAATTTCCGCAGCGCCAAGTATGTAAGCGTTTATAACTGCGTTGCAGGCGTACATTCCCGGGTCTGCCACAACGCCAAGTATGTTGGAGGAGCTGTTGTAGGCGGCGATAATTCCGCATACGTTGGACGCCTGCCACAGCTCGCTTTCAAGGACGGTAACGTTTGAAACTGCGCTGCCGCCGCCGTAGCTGATAAACCTTGTGTCGGGAGCGGACTTTGCACATTTTTCAACTGCGTTGACAAAACGGTTGTTGCAGGATACAATAACGTTGCAGCCTTCCTCCTCGGTGAGGATTTCAACCGCCTTTTCAAAATCTCCCACAAGCACGTTTTCAATGTAGCAGGTTTCAATGCCAAGAGCCTTTTCCACCTGCTGTCTTGCAATTTCAAAAATAACGTTAAGTGTTCTGGATTCCGTATCGCCGCTGTAAATAAAGCCCATTTTTACATAAACAGCCTTGTTCGGGTCTTCCTCCCCGTCGGAGCTTATACCGTCCGAGCCGATTCCGTCGGAGCCGATACCGTCAGAGCCTATACCGTCCGAGGTAATTCCGTCGGAGGTAATTTCTTCTTCACCGCCGCCGCAGGCTGTAAAACAGAAAATACAGCATATAATCAAAAATACAGATAAAAACTTTCTCATAATCGCACCTGTTATATGTGGTTATTTTTATACTATTATAGCATTTATTTCACCAAAAGTACAGTCTTTTTTGTAAAGTTTTTGAATGATTTGCTTTTTCACAGAAAATTCATAGAAAATGTTTTGATTTTTCATAAAGTTATGGTATAATGTAAAAGTTGTATAATGTACATCACAGGATAATATAAATTTAAAATCGAAAGGAAACAATAAAATGAAGAAGAAAATATCCGCTGTTTTAGCGGCGATTATTGTGCTGACATCTCTTACCGCCTGCGGGGGAAACGGCACGGACATTGACAGCGCAGGCTCGGACGGAAGCGCTGAAACAACCACGGCGGCGGTAACCACTGCTCCCCTTACCGAGGAGGAATTAAGCAAGGTTGTGGCATACGTTGACAAGGACGGAGCGGATCCCGAATATTTTGACATTACCTACGGCGACTTCAACCGTGAATATCAGTTCTATTTAGGCAACAACGGCAAGGACGAAAACAGCGAGGCGGACAAGGACGCCTGCGAGCAGTACAGACGTTCCATTATCGAGTTTCTCACTACCGAGAGAATTACCCTTTATCTTGCAGATCAGAAGGGCTTGGGCATTGACGATCTGACAGAGGAGGAGCTTGAAGAAATCAACTCCACCGTTGAGGAAACCCTTGAACAATGGTATTTAAGCTATGAAAGCGAAGCAAAAGAGGCTCTCGGCGAGGACGCCACAGACGAACAGATAAGAGAAAAGGAAATTGAGCTTTTCAACCAGTTTATGGACAGCTGCGGGCTTGAACACGATATTTTCTACACATGGCAGAAAAACTCCTATGTTCAGCAAAAGCTTATGGAAAGTGAATTTGCTGATATTAACATTACCGACGAGGAAGTAACGGCTTTCCTTGATGAAACTGTTGCGGAAGCTAAGGAATGTTACGAAACAGACATTGCCACCTACGAAACAAGCACAACCTACAAGTCGGTATATATTCCCGAGGGAACAAAGAATATCAGACAGATTATGCTTTCATTCAGTGATGAAGATTTACAGGCAATCTCCAATTTCAGGTCCAGCGACGATAACGAAACAGCAGATGCGCTCCGTGACCAGCTTGCCGAAATCAAGCAGAGCGAGGCTGATAAGATAATGCAGCGTCTTGCAGACGGCGAGGATTTTGCAGCTATTGCCGAGGAATACAACGGCAGCGACAGCCAATATGAGTTTACCGTTGTTCCCAATTCCTCTCTTTGCAGCAAGGAATTGCTTGCAATTGTGGACTCTCTTGAAAAGGAGGGGGATTATTCTGAACCTACCGTAACGGATTACGGTCTGTTAATCATTCAGTACAGTTCAACCCCCACAGTTACAGAGGAGCAGATGGAAAACCTCCGTGTCAGCGCAAAAGACTACCTTTTGTATGAAGCAAAGACTAAGAGAAGCAGCGAGCTTCTTGAACAGTGGAAAACGGATTTTCCGTATGTTATAAACTATGCTGCTTTAAGGCTGGAAGACCCCAACACTGCTTCATCAGACGGAGAACAATAAATCATATAGCCTCCCTGTTACTATAGGGAGGTTTGTTCATATTCTGAGCAAATATGAACGCAAATTCCCTGATTTTTCGCACAAATTCTATTACATACAGTAAAATCCACCACGATTTATACTCACCGTGGTGGATTTTGTTCATATCATCTCAAAAATATGAACATTACAGCTTCTTGCCCCTTGCCTTGATTATCTCAGCCATTTCGCCTACGTTCTTCATTCCGCTTACCTCGCCCATTGTGAAGGAAACGCCGAATTCGTCCTCCACAGCGGCAATAAGGGTAATGTGGTTAAGGCTGTCCCAGTCCTCAATGTCGTTTGCGGTGGTGTTTTCGTCAACGGTAATGTCCTCGTCAAAAAAGTCGCTGAAAACCTCGCTTAATCTTTCGTAAATGCTTTCCATATCCGTTATCCTTTCTGTACTTTTATATGCTTGTTTTTGTTTTCGTATGAGTATACGTCAAGAATGTATTTCTTGTTGCCTTGCTCGTCCTCGCTGATTTTCTCAAAGCCAAAGGTATCAAACAGCTCTTTTACCATGGAATTTTTCGCCGTGGGGTAATAATTGCCTATTATTTTACTTATCGACAATTTTCTTGCTTCCTCGCACAGTCTGTCAAGCATGGCAAATTCCATATCACGCTTTAAAACACGGCAGGACATAAGCCATAATTCAATATCAAGGGTATCATCAACGATTCTGCCGATAACCACCGAAACAACGCCGTTGTCCCCGAATTTGTCCTCAAGCTTTCCGTAAAGCCTTATGTAGTCACTGCTGTTGTAGATAATCTCCATTTCGGCGGCGGTGTAGCGTTTGGTGGTAAGATTGAACTGGTTGGATTTATTGGTAAGCTGGGTTATGCGCTGGAGGTAAATGGGGGTGAAATCCTCAATAGTAGCCGTCATTTCAAGGCTGTCAAGGTACTCTCCGTAATCGGTGAACCGGGCAAGCTGCTCTGCACGCTTTGCGTTTTCCTTGTACATTTCGTTCCGCTTCAGGTCGTCCTCGGAAAAGGCAGTCACTTCAAAATAACCGTTGCGGTCAAGGGTCTGTATGTAGTTTTCCACCCCGTCCATGTCGGGGGCTTCAATGCCAAGCTGCGCCTTTACAATGGCACGCTCCGCAGGATTATCGTCCACAAAAACAATGCTTTCGGGGAGAATATTAAGCTCTGCGGCGGTTTCGGCAATGTTCCTGTCCTTGTTTTCCCAGTTTGCCTTTATAATAATGAAGTCGTCGGGCTTTAACACTCCGTCGGGGTGATTAAGTCCCGCTATTGCGTTTTCACGGTCGTTTTTGGAGCAGACGGTAAGCAAAACGCCAAGCTGCTTGTGTGCTTTGAGATAGGACTGAAACTCGGAATAAACCTGTCCCATGGGCACCTCGGGGCCTACCTGTATTCCGTCAACGCCGTCGTCCCCCACAACTCCGCCCCAAAGAGTGTTGTCAAGGTCGAGAGCAAGAGCTTTCTTGTTCTTGCCGAAAATTGACTTGATTATATGGGCAAGGTTAAAGGCAAATTCGGGTATTGCAGGCACGCACAGACAATACTTGTACATATTCCAGTACAGGGGATTTGACCATTCCTTTAAGCCGTAGCTTGCGGAAATGTAGTCTATATCGTTGATGTAAAATCCCTTGTGACTGTCGGCGTAATCACAGAAAAATGCGTTAAGGCGGTTTATGTAGTTTGTCCTGCCGTGATAATCGCTGGCGTCCTTGTTGCCAAGCAAGCGGAAAAAGGGCATTTCAAAGTTGTTCTGAATAATGGGACAATTC
>JBJERI010000255.1:0-6530 GCA_051882195.1 Ruminiclostridium sp.
TGCGGGAATCACGAATAGCATCAAAACGAAGCAATTTTAACTTCGTTTAAACCACGCTTTTTTGCTGTGATAAAGCAGAATACTCCTGCCGTCAGCGCACCTATAAGCGCCATAAGCGGGTAATAGCCTATTTCCTTGCCAAAAAAATTAAAGCTGCCTAACATTTTGTTCCTTTCGGTAAAAATAAAGACACCTATAACAACAGGTGTCTTTATGTACGGTTTTGTCTTTTACTTAATACTGGCTTGCTAAATCTGCAAGTCCGTTTACAAGTGCTGTGTAGTCGGGGTTGAGGCAACCTAAAGGTCCTGCTACCGCACATACGCAGGAAGCACAGAGAACACCAGTAGTACCGAAAACTACACCTACAATACCGCAAACAAGACCTGCAATTGCAAGACCGTCAGCCTTGCCTGTTGCTGCTTTAGACTTGCTCATGCCGATACCGCCAAGAACGATACCTGCAATTGCGCAAAGGAACAGAATCCAGGTCATAAGTGGGAAATTGCAGGTGAAAGCACCGATTACACCTAAAATTCCACATACAAGTGCAATTACCGAAATATTTTTTGCTGTCATGGTTTTTACCCTCCAAATTTCATATTATATAGTAATTCTAACACTATTGAATTTTATTGTCAATAGTTAAGGCAAATTTCGTTAATTTATACAAAATGTTACAGTGCTTTTTTAGCCGCATTGCATTTTGTGTTATCAACAAATCTCCATGGAATTTTCGCCCAGTATTCCCCCGCATAATCTACCCCCACACGGGGCTTGGTGATTATTTCCGAGGGAATATAGCCATCGTCCTCCAGCCAGATTTTGTCCGAAGTCAGAAAGCTTTCTCTATTAAGGGAGCGGTCAATTCCCAGCGCCTTTGTGAGCTTTGCAGGCCCCTCAAAGCCCTCGCAGCAGCGTATAAGTACTCCCTCGGGGAAATCCTTCTCGCCGAAAATAACGTTCACAAGGTTATGCATACCGTAAACAATGTAAACATAGCATAGACCGCCATTTTCGTAAAGCACCGAGTTGCGGGGAGTTTTGCCTCTGCTTGCGTGGCAGGCAAGGTCATCAGTCCCCATATAACATTCCGTTTCGGTAATGCGCAGCTTTTTTACATTTCCGTCAATATTTGTGCAGAGCAGCTTGCCAAGCAGCTTTGGCGCTCCCTCAATTGCGTGAATTTTAAAAAAATCTTCCTGTCGTATTTCCATGTTTATATGCGACCTTTCGGCAAAAAATATAATGTGATAAGTTTATTCTATCACAATAAACATTTTAAATCAAGAAAGGAAACCGATGTGGACAAGAATATACGATTTTCTCAAAAGAATGAAGATAAGGTTATGGAAAAGCCGCTGAAAATAATCTCTTTCGAAGCGGCAAAATCAGACCCGAACGGCTCATATACGGGAAAGCCCATAAATCCCTATGAAAAGCCGGTTCAGGACGTTGACGACTTATAAAGAACAATATCAACAACAAAAACAGCTATTACCTCGGTAGTAGCTGTTTTTGTCGGAAATGAAGTATAAGAAAATGAAAAATAGAAATAAACGATTTTGCCGACTAAGTCGGGACTGAAATATCGGGGGAGATATTTCAGTCAGAGGTAATCGAGGTAATCAAAATGAAGATAAGATCTATATAAATGAGTAGAATTCGGGAGGACGGCTGCCGCTGTGGACAGCCGCAATGAAGATTTTGAAAATTTATATCCAGAGTTGAAATTCGGTAATTATCCATTGGTCGTCGCCTATGGGACTGAAAGTAACGTAATAGTTGCCGCTTGCCTTGCTATCAAGAACATTTGTTATTCTGAAGGTGCTGCCCGAAACAGGCTCAATGTAGCTGTAATCGCTTAAAATGCTGTTTCTTGCATAGCCGTCGGCGTGATATATTTCATTGTTCACATCGGCAAAGGCGGTGTAGAAGTTAAGACTGCTCAGCACATCGTCCGTCATTATGCTGTGAGCGTATTCGGTAAATTCCTCATAGCTGTCAAACTCGGGCATAACAGCCTTGTAATAGGCAAGGCGGCTGTATTGAGGCACATAAACTTGCGAGCTGTAATCATTTTCAACAGCGGCAAGACCTGTTATCTGCTCTGCAAGAACATAAGCCTTTGCAAGAAGCTCCGCCTGACCTGCCGTTAAGCAGTCGGGAGCGGTAAATTCGCCCTCGTAAATGCTGTCCATATCAAGAATATTGTCCGGCTTTTCGGTGATAACCGGCTTTTTGTACTCCGTACCCCGTTCAATGCAGGAGAGCAGCGCTCTCAGCGCCGAATTTGACTCAATGTAGAAATATTCTCCGTCAATCCTTATGAAATAGTTGTTGTCTTGGCTGAAATAAAGGTTTACGCTGTAAATATGACCGTTCTTGTCTGTAAAAGTGAGGCTTCGTTCCTCAAAGCCTGCTTCTTCAAAGCCTTCGCTGCTTACAAGCCGTATCGCCGAAAATGCGTTTACAATGCGGTAAATATAGTCGGTATCGGAAATAGGCTTTCCGTCCGCCTCGATAAGCCTTACGCTGTCGCCGTAAATTACGGGAGCAAGTGCCTTGTACGAGGAGTAAGGAATATTTTGCACGCTGAACATACGCATTTCGCCGTTTTCGTCCGTAAGGGCAAATTCTGCGGTTTTTGTAACGGTGCTGTTGGTATAAACGCCTGTTTCCGTGTTTTCTTCGTAAACGTCAAAGCTTTTTACAATGCGGTAAATTCCCGCTTCAAGGGCAATGCCGCCAAAGTCAAAGCTGCGTGTGATTTCGGAGGCTTCTGCGCCCGAAACAAGCTGGAATAAGCCTTCCTCTTCGAAGTATTCCTCGGAAATTCTGTACCAGCTGCCACCGATTTTTCTTTCAAGGAAAAATTCGTTGCCCGAGGTAATATTTACCGTGCTGTCCGTAACATCTGCGCTGTATGAAATATTTACGCTGATTTTTCCCTCTGAAAGAGCGGTATCGGAAGCGGCAATTTCAAAGCCCTCAAGCTTATTTCCGCTTTCCTCGCTGTAATCGGAAGGATAGCGGCTGTACGGGTTTTCGGCACTGCTTTCCTTTACAACAAAGCTTGTAGTGTAAATCTCGTTCTCTGCGGAAAGCACCAGTCTGTAAAATCCCTCGTCGGGGTAAATTTTCGTACCGTCGGAGGTTATTGCGTTAAGGGAAATGTTCTTGTAAAAATTTTGGTTATCCTGTCCGCCAAATAAGATTGTGCGGCTGTCTGCATAGGGGGTTACAAGCCATTCCTCGCCGATTTTCTTTTCAAGGGTCAGAGTGGCTTTTCCGCTTTGACAAAGCGCATAAGAAACTGTGAAATCAATATTTTCAAAGGCAGGCGTGTAATAAACAGTATATGCCGTTTTAAAATAATTATACTGATTTTGTTCAGAAATATTTTCTTTTTCAAGGTCTGATTTTTTCCAGAGAGCGGTGTTTTTGATTTTTTCCGCTTCCTGTTCAGATTTATTTTCATTTACGGAGGTGTAATCGGGCTTATCGGTATTATCTGCCGTAACTATAATTCCGCTTTCCTGAACGGGAACAGTTGGTGCTTCCTTAAGTGCATTAAAGCCTATAATTCCGCATACTATTGCAAACGAGCCTGCAAGGGCAACGGGAACGGCGGGGAACCTCATTCTCCTTGGAGAATCGGGCATTTCGATAAGCTTGACCCGCTGTGCGGAGGGGTCGCTGCGCTGAACAAGTCTTGATGAAAAATCGGAGAAATCCGACTTTGGCTGCTCCGAATCAGCCTTTTGTTTGAGTATAAGAACAATTTCCTTTTTCTTCAAGCCTTGCCGCCTCCTTCCGAAAGTAGTTTTTTCAGCTTTTTCAGCGCTCTTGAATATACCGAGCGCACGTTTGCATAGCTCATACCGAGAATTTTTGCGATTTCGTAATGCTTAAGCCCCGACGAAACGGAAAGCGTAACAACATTCTGCTCCGTTTCGGAAAGGACTGAAATTAAATCAAGGTATGTAAGCTCCCCGATTACCGCTTCCGAAATATCCTTCGTATCGGGGGTTTCGGGAAGCTCCTCCTCGGGAGTTTCAAATCTGCGGCGCTTGATGTAATTCAGCGAGAGGTTGCGTGCTATTGTCATAAGCCACGCCTTAACGCTGCCGCCGTAGAATTTATCGCAGTTTTCATAGGCGCTGACGAAAACGTCCTGCATTATGTCCTCTGCGGTGCTGTGATTTTTCACAATAGAAAGGCTAAGGAGATAGACCTGCTGCTTGTATTCGGTGTACAGCTTCTGCAAGGCGTCCGCCCAGTCGGGGTCACGGCTGATTATTTTTCCCATCAGCATTTCCGCTTCGTAGTTTCTCATGGAGCTGCCCACCTTTCCTGCCCCTCTGTTATCTGTAACAATCCTGATAACAAAATTGTGGCAAAATTTCAGAAAAATTTTTAAAAAATTTTTATTTCGCTTTATACAGCGTTTACATTGGTATTGTATCATAATTTGAGGGAAAAAGGAATATTTTATTATGATTTGTAAAAATTTTCAGTACATATTATCAGATTTGTTATAAATTTGTTAAATTTTTGTCATATATAACAAAAATACAAATTTGTATTGCAATGTACAAAAAAATATGTTAAAATTAAATAAAATAATAATATGGCATAATGCGGTTTTGCCACAAAAGCAATAGCTTTGTCCATATTATTGAACAGTTTTTCAGCGGCAATGCCGTCCTGCTTTTGCGGCAGGTTCAATCGCTGATTGAAATGAAACAGTACAAAAGGGAGTGAGGCTGTGGACAGCCTGGAATTGGCATTCGGCGACAGCAGATGTATAAATATAAGGATAGATCTTACAAGGGATCTGCCTCTTACCATACTTACAAAAAATCCTCAGATTGCAAAAAAGGATAAGAAAATAAAGCTTGGCGATATTGTAAAGGCGGAGGATCTGCCGCCTCTTGCGGATATGCTCAACGAAATTGTGACGGGAGTGCAGAAAAATCTCAACGCACACTGCCGCGTTCAGTTCGGGGACGGCTACAAGTGGGTTTTCCTCTGCTGCGAAAGCAGACGGGACACCTTTAACCGCAGCTTTCACCTTGTGGGAATAATGCTTGATGTTTCGGATTATCTTGAAAGCGCCGAGGACGATTATGTCCTTGCGGAATTCAAGCGGAAAAATTCCTCCAAAATATCCGAGCTTAATAACAACGGAGCAACCCTTGTGGAAATTATGGGCAGGGACTACCTTACCCGTATTCAGAGCGCTTTTGATATGACCGAGGGCGTTGAGTCCGCAATTTACGATGAAAAGGATAAGCTTATCTGCACCTCAAAGCCTGAGCAGACCTCATTCAGCTTAAAGAAGTTCAGCTTTATTCAGCGTGAGCCTATCCGTTTCAACCACAAAACCGCCGCTACCTGGGTAATCTGCTCCAACGAGCAGGAGCTTATCGACAAAAATTCGGAGCTGCTGAAAATTCTTGCTTCAACGGTTTCTCAGATTTCCAACGCAATGGTTGTGCTGTACAACGAAATGGAAAACTCCAAAAAGGCAAATCAGCAGCTTGGAGCCAACGTTGAGGAGCAGATGCTGCTTAACAGCATTTATTCCGTTATCCTTGAAACAAAAAGCTCGGAAAAGGCGCTCAGAATGGTGCTTTCAATGGTGGGCGAATATTTTAAGCTGGACAGGGTGATTATTTTTGAAACTCTGAACGCAGAGCATAAGGTTGAGCCCTTTATGCAGTGGACCTCACAGAAAAAATACCGCTGCGACGAGCAGGATTCCTATTCCAACAGTACATATCCCAAATTCCACGAGGAGCTTAACTATTACGGAATGTACTTTTCAAGCGGCACAGACCACGAGTTTTCAAAGCACGGAGTAAAATCCCTTGCCGCTTCCGCATTGTCCGAAAGCGGACGTTTCAGCGGAGTTATTTTCTTTGAAACCCTTGAATTTGAGCGGAGCTGGTCACAGTCCGACCGCAAGCTGCTCCGCAGTATTTCACAGATTATTTCCACAATGACCATAAGGTGCAGAATGGATAACGAGATAGAGGAAAAAAATGCACAGCTTGAACAGCTTGCTTTCTACGACCCAATTCTTGGCGTTAAAAACAGAACAAAGCTTGACGCCGATTTGCACAAGGCTCTTGAGGAGGGCAGAAAGGGCGCCGCTCTTACAGTAAAGGTGACCAATATGCGCTCACTTAACGAGCTTTTTGGACACGGTTATACTGATAAGCTGCTTAAAAGCATTGTCCGCTATATCGAGCAGCTTGACTTTGAGGGCAAAACCGTTTACCGCTTTACAGGCAGCATTATGATGATTTTACTTGACGGAGCGGACGGAAACGCCGCAAAAGGCTTCTGCGAGCAATTCCTTGAACGCTTCAAAAAGCCCTGGCTTATTGAGGGAGCGGAGCATTATATGGAGGCGGGTGTCGGTATCTGCCTTTATCCCGTCAATGCGGAAACCTGCGAGGACATCTACAAGGCAAGCACCCTTTCAATGTACCGTGCGGTGGAATACGGCAAAAACAGCT
>JBJERI010000256.1:0-6505 GCA_051882195.1 Ruminiclostridium sp.
CCCCATTTTGCAAAAGGGGATACAGTTATATCCGCCCCGAAGCAGCAATTCCTTAAAACGCACAAGCCTTATCTCGTCCATACGTTCCCAAAGCCTTTCGACTACTGCAACAGAATAAACGCAGCTTGTATCGTTTACCGCAAAGCCCAGCTTTTAAAGGCATTTGGCTAACGCGTTAAAAAACGGGTGCGACTGAACGATATGCACTCGCAAATATTGCTCGCTCCGCATTATGATTTCCCGTATCAGATATGAAGCGTAGCCCATTCTTCGCTTATCTTTATCGGTATAGATGTATTTGAGTATCCAACCCTGATTTTCCTTGACCAGAACGGCATAAGCTACAGGATTTCCGTTTTCCTTAAGTACGAACGCTTTACCCGATTCCGTATCCGCCATTTTCATATAGTAATCAGACAACGGACAGCGCCACCCATCGGGAAACAGCATCATATACTGTATAAAATACAGCTCGTCAAATTGAAGCATTTTGTTATTCTCCCTCGGTAGGAATTGCATAGGCGATGATAAAAGAAATTATATTGCCAACGGTGTTGAATTGATTTTACAATCAAGGAGAATGTTTAATAGTTAGGTTTCACAAAGCATTCCTTCACCTTCAATAGCCGTACCGCATTTACCAGAAACAGCACTGACGCCTGCTATAATTGCACAAGCAATTCCTACAGAAATAATACTGGAAAAGATTTCAAATCCATCAGCGCTCTTTCCTCCTGCAATCTGCTCAAGCTCCTTATCGGAAAGCTCATCGGAGGCGGTGCTTTTCTCGGTCAGAAAAGCTTTTATCTCTTCAAGCGTAGCCTTGCAGCCGTGCTTTTCCGCAAAACCCTCCACTTCCTCGGGCTTAAGCGAAAGAAACTCTTTTTTCAAATCCTCGCTTGCCATAACCTCATTGTAAAGTTCTTCCAGTGTTTTCATTATTAAGTCCTCCTTAAAAATTATAGCAAAAGACAATTCATTGAAGAATTATCCGCTTTTAACAATACATGCCCCACACCGCTTAAGCCGTTCAGCAGTCCAAGGGGACTGTAATTTTCGTACTGCTCGGGCAGGAAGGTATATTCGCCCCTTGCCGCCTTGCGCTTTGTTACCTCGTTCAGACGGCGCAGTGTGTCTTGTGTAAGGTCGGGACGGTCAAGCTCTCTGCCTGCGTCAAGCAGAAATTCAACAGAGGAGCTGTTTCCGCAGCAATAATGGTCACGGGGCGTTATCTCCGTTGAAACAACCTTGTTTATTGCTTTTTCCAAATCATCGTCAAAATCGGTAATTCCCCAAGCGTGCAGTTTCAGATATACGCTTCCCATTCCCGGCGCTCCCGAACAAAAGCCGTTCATTGCCGAGGCGGGAGCAGAGGTATCACGATAATCACACCAGGTTCCAAGCTTATGGCTGTAAAGCGTTTGCTCTGTTTCAAAGGCGTTTTGTATTGCACGGCGAAGCTTTTCCGAGGGGAAAAGACGATATGCGCTTGCAAGCGCCAGCCCTATTCCCGCAATACCGTGACCAAGTCCGCTTATGGGGCGTTTTTTACCGAGAGTGTCCCAAGTTGAGATTCCCTGCGGAGTATTCAGCGTTTGCATTGAAATAATACGGTCGCAAAGCGAAACGACATACTCTTTATAATGTGGAACGGCTTGCAATTCCTCGTTGGTGCAAAGAATATACAGCCACCCCGATATGCCCGAATAATAGTCAACAAGGGTTATTTTATCCGTCGGAAAGCATTTTGCCGAACTGCTGTTCACAAAGCCTGAATTGACCGCTAAGCAGCGGCGATACGTCAAATAATATCTGCGGATTCTGCTCCAGCTTTTCCAGCAAAGAATATTCGGCTTTTTCTTTTATTTCCTTTGTGGCAAGCTCTGCGCTCCAAGCAAGCATAGGATTTATCTGAATCAGCTCTTGCTTAAAAAGATGATCCAACGTGTTTGCGGCAATGTCGTTGTATGCATTAAACAGAAGAAGTCCTGTGTAATACCTTGCATAATCGAGAAAAGCCTTTGCTGGGGCTTTTCTTCATTCCAGAAGGCTTCCTCCCAAGCGTTGACAAAGCGGAGAAGGACAGAGTAGTGCTTCTTTTCTATGGTACAGTTTTCCTTGGTTAAATAATGTGCCACTTAATCACCTCAATTACCCCAACGCCGATTACAAGCATATTGATATAATGTATTATATCATAAGGGACTAAACAAAATCGTAACAACAAGCAGAAGCAAAAAAAGACAGCCTCAAAATACGCTTTAAGGCTGTCTTTATCAGATTTAATTTTGTTTTGCCCGCTATTCCTCGCGGTTCATAAGCATGGCGCAGGTTTCCTCCGCCCAACTGTACTGCTTCATATATTCACCTCTGAAGGGCGGCTCGCCGTTTTGTAAAAAGCGGTAATAATCGCAGTCAACAAGCTCGGTATTCAGCGAATAGCTAAGTATTCCCGAGTGAAGCAGAACATCCTCTGCTCCAACGCCTTCCAGCGTTTTTTTCAGGTCGTTGAAAGCCTGCCGCAGATAGTTCATATTTTTTACATCATCGGAATTATCAGGCCATATAATGGCGCAAATTTGTTTTGACGTAATACCTGCCCCTCGGCAGTCGGTCAATACCGCCAAAACCTCCTTGGCTTTAGAACGTTTAAAGACAAGGGGCTTTCCGTCGGCAAACACCTCAAATCTACCGAAGCATTGTATTGTTATCAGCTTTTTTTGCCCGTTTTCCGACTTGATATGGTCAATTTCCCTTTGGACTGCCTCAGGAGTAATCGGTTTCAAAAGATAACCCGAAACGTGTATGCGAAAAGCGTCCACGGCATATTCGGAATGTCCCGTGCAGAATACTATCTTTATTTTCGGCTGCAGCTCCAGCAGCTTTTCCGCCAAAGTAAGACCGCCCATTCCACGCATACTTATGTCTAAAAAAGCGATATCCGCCCTGTTTTCCTTTGCCCATTCAAGTGCGGCAGAGCAGCTTCTGAATTCCGTTACCGAATCAATATCAGGCGACGCTTTTACTGCTGCGGACAATGCGTTAAGCATAACCAAGCCATCATCTACGGTCAATGCAATCATTATGATACCTCCTTTGGAATTCTTATGCTGACAGTTGTACCGCTTCCGGGTGTGCTTTCCACGGTCAGAGTGCCTTCGCATATAGCGCTCAGGCGTTCACGAATATTGCTTATTCCTATGTGCTGCTTGCTGTCAAGCGTTAAATTCACGTCGAAACCGACTCCATCGTCCCTTACCTGCACGCAATAATCACTGTCGGTCTCAAAAGCGGACACGGTAACGCTGCCGCCGCTTTCCAGCCCCATAAGCCCGTGCTTTATGGCGTTTTCCACCAATGGCTGCACTGACAGGACAGGCAGTAAAAAATCATCGCAGCGCACATCAAAATTCACAGAAATATCCGGTTAATTCACCCGTTCAATATTGACATAATGCTTTACGTGCTCCAGCTCTTTGCTTAAAAGTATAGGCGTATTATTACCAAGTTCACTGGAATTGCCGCGAAGATACTGAAAAAATCACGGGTTATTTCCACCGCCTTTTCAGGCTGCTCCATACACAGCTGACATATTGAGCCCAGAGTATTGTAAATGAAGTGAGGCTGTATCTGACTTATCATAGTGGCAATCCTCTGTTCTGTCAGCTTGCGTTCCTTTTCGGCAAGCTTTTTTTCTGTCTTCGCCAATCTGCGGGTCGTTTCACCCTGGAATACGGTAAACATGAATATCAGCGACAAGGTTGTGGCAATACTTAACGGAGTTGCGTCCCAGAATTGAAGCAAGGGCTGTACCGCCAACGGCAGAATACTGAAGGACAGAAGCGACAGCGTACCGCGCAGTGTAAGCGCCTTGCAGTGGCATATCACCAATCCTATGGTTGTTAGCAAGGTAACAATATCCAACAGCCGCACTACCCAATACAACGGTCCGTCAATATAGCAGCCGTTTTCATCAAAGCCGAACAGCATACCGTTAAAGAGGGAAATCACCGTCATAATTAAATAAACGGCGCAGACAGCGGCATTGATATGACCCATGAACCAATAAACTCTATGGGTAAATTCACGGATAAATGAGAGCAGGCAGTAGCTGTACAGTACGATGATCAATGTTCCGCCGCTGAAAGCGCAAAGTCCCGATATTTTAAGAAATGTTATATTTTCTATATTCCCGCCAAAAAACCACAGACCGGTTTCTCCCAATAAAACAACAATATTAGTCGCCAGCAGAGCAATGAACAGCTTCATAAAAGGCCGCTTCGGGGCGTTATCTGCAATTGTACCCACAAGGAGCGTAAGCGTCACCAATACGCAGAGCAGATAAAGACCTATATTCAGAATTATAAATTCATTGAGATCCGGCATATTAACACCTGTTTTTTCAAGATTTTATCTAATTATACTCCAACAAAAACGGAAAATCAAGCCGATAGAAAAATAAGAGTGTCAATAATCGGGACTTGAATGATAGGAACGAGGTTTTGATGTCCTTGTGAATTTGTAATGATTTTGTCCGACTTAATATGATATAATAATTAAAAAATAATACATTTTTAACTCAAATTTTTAAGGAAGAAAACATTATGAACGTATTTGATACAATGACAGTATTCGATTACATTATTTTATCAGTAGGTATCTTGTCGGTAATTTTGGGAATTGTTCAATTATGCGTAAAAAGGTGTATAGGTATTATGAAAATTGACCGATACACAGAGGAAAGCGCAGGCAAATTTACGAGAATATCATCTGTAATTTACATTTTGGGCGGAATTATAACTGCCGCAGCACCCCTTGTGGTGAATTACATAAATTTGAATAATTATGGTTTCAGCCTGAGTACAACGCTTCCCAGATGGATTCTGTATGCAGTAGTTGCAGTGTTAATTATTGCGCAATTTATAATCCTCAAGAAAAAGGACTAAGCAAATGATATGGCGTCAACCGTTAATTGTGCGGTGCAGCCATAACATAATACAGATGTAATCAGATATTATAAAACATCAAAAAAGCTTTGCAATGATGATAAGTTTTTAAAAAACAATGGCAGTAATATTCTGCCTTAACCTTGCTGCGTGTTCAGATCCGCCAATATGGAGAGGAAAATGGGAGATTACTGACGAGAATTACTCAAATATGAAAATTGCCGAAGTAATGTCCAATAAAAAAACGGAACAGAATATGTACCTCTTTCTGCCAAAAATATAAGCTTCAAGTAAGAAATTGCAAGCAGCAGCGTTCGTGTGGCTGCATATACTATTTCAAAAACAGATATTACGGCTTATACCATGAGCCGGAGGGATATTCGTACTATGAAGATAACGGAACAGACACTTTTGTTTATTACTCTTATATCCATGATGGCAAGAAGCAAGTTGTAGAACAACTTTAAGTGATAGTTTTCTTATATTGTAATTGATGAATAAAAAATCATATTATGCAAGAGGCATCTATTATCGGGTAGCGCCACCCCATTTGTTGTGCTGTCTATTTGCTGCTTTCGGGCAAAAAAAACGCCGTATTTAGGGCACTGCCAAAGGCGGCACGCCTTAGCGTGTTGCCAATAAAGCAGTTTTTAACCCGCCGAGCCAAACTAACTTTAGTAAAGTGGAGGTAAAGGCTCGGCGGAACTGCCCAAGGCGGCTACGCCTTCTACGACGCTTTTATTTTATCGGAAGTTTATGCGATTCCGTTTTTTGTGTCTTCTGTTTTTCCCCTGTATCGCTCATTTTACCGGCGTGGTCACCTTGCTTTCCAGCTCGCAATGTGTTATATCATCCCAATGACGACGTATGACAATATCAGCAGAAAGATTAGTGTTGTTATATGAAATAGACCATTGTGTGTTGCTTGTAATGTCCTCGGGGTTGGGGTCCTGTGCAGCCGATTTTATTGCGTTCCATACAGTATCACAGGTGTAATTGCCTTTTTCGTCCTCAAACACCTGCAATACAGCGTCATAACGCTCTCTGCCGTGACCGTAGATACCGTTTTTCTGATTCGGAAGCACATTATCCTTATGACGAATAAAGAAATTGGTAACCGCCTCTGACGGAGTATCTATAAGCTCTCTCGGTTCGCCGTTTATGTCATACTCAATTACCCTGCCATCACCCGATGCGTCGGTTATGTAGAAATGGTAGTCTCTGCCGCTTGACGCGAACATATCATAGCTGCGTAAGAGCTCCACTGCCTCCTCTGTGGTGGCAGCCCTGTCAAGTACAAGGCGTATTGCAAGAGTAGTTGAAATGACAGGCTTGCCTGTGTTCTGACGTACAGGCTCGCTGTCAAGGGTCAACACGGCAATAGACACGCCCTTCTCGTTGATACCGTCAAGTCAGATAAACGGTGCAGTCAGGCTCGCCAGCTTTTTTGTAATATTCTCATCAGGCACGTTTGCCGAAACATTGTCAAGGGCGGCGAAGGCTATAGACTTATATCCGTCCTTTGGTTCACAGTAAACCAGCATAGACGATGTATCTTT
>JBJERI010000257.1:0-6500 GCA_051882195.1 Ruminiclostridium sp.
TCTTATTCAGGGCGACCAGGCACCTGACCTTCTTGACAAGCAGGATACAACCTTCCCGCACTGGATGTCCAAGAATATGTACACAGCTCTTGACGATTACATTGACCTTTCTCAGCCTCAGTGGGAAGGATGCGAGGAATTTGTTGAGCGTTATGCATGGGGCGGCAAGCACTACTACTATCCATGGAGCTTCGATGTAAGCCCGTTCTGGTGCATTTACAACAGAGGACTTTTCGCTGAACAGGGTATTGAAGACCCCTATGAGCTTTATCAGAACGGCGAATGGACATGGGATACCTTCAAGCAGTGCATGGTTGACTTTGTAGGCGGCGATGAAAACAAGCTGGGCTTCTACGGCTATTACGGCACAGGCTTCATCAACTCCGCAGGCGCAACTCTTGTTGACATTCAGGACGGCAAGCTGGTAAACAACCTTAACAATTCAACCGTTGAGCACGTTCAGAACTTCCTTGAGGGACTTCGCAAGGAGGGTCTCGGCAACCTCCAGTACGGCGATTACAGCAACGTTGACCAGGAGCCTGTAATTTACGGAAACGCTGCATTCCACCTTGTAGGCGGCTGGAAGATTACAGACTATGCTAAGGTACAGAATAAGGACCCCAACCTTGACATATTCTTTGTTCCCATTCCGAGAGACCCAAGCGCTGACGATTATTATTACAGCCTTTCTACATTCGGATATCTTGTTCCCAATGCTTCAAAGCACGTTGAAGCGGCTTGCGCATTCATCAACTGTGCAAGATTCTCCGTTACCGACCCTGAACTTAAGGCAACAACAAACGAAAGTATCATGAAGAACAAGAAGTACACACAAGAAATGTTCGATTTCATGATGAAGTTCAAGGAAACGGAGAATTTCAACACAATCATTGATGAAAGCTTCGGCTTCACAGGTGAAACAACCGAGATTATGAAGAAGCTTTGCGCAGACGTTGCATTCGACCAGAGCGCTGAGCAGATGACCTGGACTCAGATGAAGGAAACCTACTACAACATTGTACAGGATACAATCGACAGATACAACGCATACCTTGAATAATAACAAGACCGACGTGAAAATTATCACGTCGGTTTTTTATTCGGCATTTGATTTCAAGTACTTCATTCTGGTTGCCATTCCGCCGCGGATATGGCGTTCCTGCTTGTTGGTTTCAAGCACCTCTTTGACCTGCTTATGTAATGCGGGATTTACCTTTTCAAGACGGGCTGTTATATCCTGATGCACAGTGCTTTTGCTTATTCCAAAAACCTTGGCTGCGCTTCTGACAGTGGCTTTATTCTGTATGATATACTGTCCGAGGCTTACACATCTTTCCTGCTTTGTTTCAAAGCCGAGCTCCTGATAAGAATGATTATGTGACACAATATCGCCCTCCGCAATTTATTGGTTTACTGATAAATATGCGGCTTTAAGGGCTTTTATTCTAATCGGAGCAAATAGTGTTTACAGCAGGGTAAATATTGTATGTAGAATTTGGTTAATGCTACAATTTATGTGTTTAAAATGCTGAAAATGAAAAATACTATTTACTTTTTTTCGCAAATATAGTAAAATATAATAGTATTATTTGTCGTTGGGTGGTGATACATTGGCGCTGTTGGCAGAAAAAACTGTGGAAAACACAATAAACGAGCTTACGCCTATAGATGTTGACGAAGCTTTTACATATCAGAAAAAGCCGGTGTATGACTTCTTCAAGAGAGCCTTTGACATTGTTTTTTCGGTTATTGCAACAATTATTATATCTCCGATTTTGCTGATAATAACAGCCTGCGTGTTTTTTGAGGATTTTCACAATCCCTTTTATTTGCAGGAAAGAGTGAAGAAAAACCACAAAACCTTTAAAATAATCAAATTCAGAAGTATGAAGCCCAATGCGGACAAGCTTATAAGCGAACTTCCCGAAGAACTGAGATACGAATACGAGCATAACTTCAAAATCGACAAGGACCCCCGCATTACACGAATAGGCAGAATAATCAGGAGAACAAGCTTAGACGAGCTGCCCCAGCTCATAAACATAATAAAAGGGGATATAAGCCTTATCGGTCCTCGTCCCATTTTAGAGGAGGAAACCCGTATGTACGGGGAAAACGCCGACCTGCTTTTAAGCGTAAAGCCGGGGCTTACGGGCTATTGGCAGGCTTATTCCCGCCAGCAGATTTCCTACGATAACGGCGAGCGGCAGCGAATTGAACTTTATTACGTTACTCACCGCTGCTTTAAGCTTGACGTGCGGATTTTCTTTAAGACCATTGTTACTGTTTTAAGAAGAACGGGAGCAAAATAAAAGCTATAACAAAACAAGACCTCCGTATCTGATACGGAGGTCAAATTGTTATTATTTTTGATTTTACTTGATAATTCTTACCGCAACAACATTGTCAACAGCCTCAAGCTTTGCAGCAAGACCGTCTGTGTTGCCCTTAACGTCAAGAACTGTGTAAGCGTAATCCTTCTTGGATTTGCTTTCCATATTTTCAATGTTAAGCTTATTTTCGGCAGCAACCTTTGTAATGCTTGTGATAAGACCTTCAACATTCTTGTGGATAATGCAGATCTTAGCGTCCCCTGTCATAACCATTGAAACGTTTGGCAGGTTTACAGAGTTTGTGATGTTGCCGTTTTCAAGGTAATCCATAATTTCCTTGCAGGCCATAACAGCGCAGTTGTCCTCGCTCTCGGGAGTTGAAGCGCCAAGGTGAGGCAGAGCAACAACGCCGTCAACGCCAAGTAAATCGTCTGTTGCAAAGTCTGTTACATAGCAAGCCATTCCGCCGTGTTCAAGGGCATTGAGGATTGCCTTGCTGTCAACTAAGTCGCCTCTTGCAAAGTTGAGAATACGAACTGTCTTCTTCATTGTTGCAATGGTTTCGTCGTTGATCATACCCTTTGTTTCAGGAGTTGCGGGAACATGGAGAGATATGTAGTCGCAGGATTCGAAAATTTCCTTGTTTGACTTAACGTACTTTACCTTTGGTGAAAGGTTGAGTGCGCCTGCAACGGATAAGAACGGGTCAGCGCCCATAACTTCCATACCAAGCTCAGCGGCTGCGTTTGCAACCTTTGCGCCGATAGCGCCAAGACCGATAACACCAAGCTTCTTGCCTGCGATTTCGGGACCTACGAACTGGCTCTTGCCTTTTTCAACAAGCTTGCCAACTTCGTCGCCCTTGCCCTTTAAGGTCTTAATCCAGTCCATAGCTGCAGGAATCTTTCTGCTTGAAAGGAATAAGCCTGTGAGAACAAGCTCCTTAACTGCATTTGCGTTAGCGCCGGGAGTGTTGAAAACAACAATACCCTTTTCGCTGCATTTTTCAATCGGAATATTGTTTACGCCTGCGCCTGCTCTTGCAATAGCAAGGAGATTGTCGCCAAACTCCATTTCGTGCATTGAAGCGGAACGAACGAGAATAGCGGCAGGGTCTGCAATATCCTCTGCTACTGTGTACTTTGCCTTGTCAAGCAAATCTGTGCCGCAGGCTGCGATTTTGTTAAGAGTTAATACATTATACATAGGTTTTACTCCTTAATGCTGAAATCAGCTGTTTTCTGCTTCGAACTTCTTCATGAAGTCAACAAGAGCCTGAACGCCTTCGATTGGCATAGCGTTGTAGATAGAAGCTCTCATACCGCCTACTGTACGGTGACCCTTCAGGTTTTCAAGGCCTGCTGCCTTAGCTTCCTTAACAAACTTTGCGTCAAGTTCTTCATTGCCTGTAACGAAAGGAACGTTCATGAGAGAACGGTCTTTCTTTTCAACTGTACCCTTGAACAGCTTGCTGCTGTCGAGGAAGTCGTAAAGAATCTTTGCCTTCTTTTCATTGTGAGCCTTCATAGCTTCAAGGCCGCCCATCTTCTTGATCCACTTGAATACCTTGCCGCAGATATAGATGCCGTAGCATGGAGGTGTATTGTAAAGAGAATCGTTGTCAGCCTGTGTCTTCCACTTGAGCATTGTTGGTGTGCCGGGAAGAACATCGTCTGTAATAAGGTCTTCACGGATAATAGCGATAACAACGCCTGCAGGACCTACGTTCTTCTGAACACCGCCGTAGATTACAGCGTACTTGCTTACGTCAACAGGTTCTGAAAGGAAGCAGGAAGAAACGTCTGCAACCAGATCCTTGCCCTTTGTGTTGGGAAGCTCCCAGAACTTTGTACCGTAGATAGTGTTGTTTTCGCATATGTAAACATAGTCTGCGTCTTCGGGGATATCAAGATCTGAACAATCGGGAATATAAGAGAAGGTCTTATCAGCGGAAGAAGCAACGTCAATTGCCTCGCCGTAAATCTTAGCTTCCTGCCAAGCTTTCTTTGCCCACTGACCTGTAATGATATAAGCTGCTTTCTTGTTCTTCATCATATTCATAGGAACTTCTGCAAAGAACTGGGAAGCGCCGCCCTGAAGGAATAAAACCTTGTAGTTGTCAGGAATATTCATAATTTCTCTGAGATCCTTTTCGGCTTCCTTGATAATTGTATCGTAAGCCTTGGATCTGTGGGACATTTCCATTACGGACATTCCTGTTCCCTTGTAGTCAAGCATTTCGTCTGCTGCCTCTTTAAGTACCTCTTCGGGGAGTACAGCCGGACCTGCACTAAAGTTGTAAACTCTCATTGATAAGCCTCCTAATAATTTATAAAAGAATACCTATATATTATATGATATACGGTTATCAATGTCAAGCGTTAGCGCAATAAATTTTGGGTTTTTTTGAATTTTTTGTAGATTATGCTTTCAATTTTTTGAGCAGTTTATAAAAATTTGCAAAAAATATTGTAAATTGTTCTTAATAATGGTATAATAATCTTTGTATTGTTTTGTATTTATCGTAATTTTTTGATAAGGAAGTATGCAGATGGCAAAAAATAACTATGGTGACAACAGCTTAGTGGCGCTTAAAGGCCCCGACCAGGTAAGAAAACGTCCTGCGGTAATATTCGGCTCGGACGGAATCGAGGGCTGTCAGCACTCGGTTTTTGAAATTCTCTCCAACTCAATCGACGAGGCAAGAGAGGGCTACGGCAATAAAATCGTTATAACAAGATACCTTGATAAATCCATTGAAGTAATCGACTGCGGAAGAGGTATCCCCATTGATTACAATAAAAACGAGGAAAAGTACAACTGGGAGCTGGCTTTCTGCACCCTTTACGCAGGGGGAAAGTACGACAACAACAGCGGCGACAACTACACCTTTGCGCTGGGTCTTAACGGTCTTGGCCTTTGCTCAACCCAGTTTTCATCGGAATATATGGAGGTGGACAGCGACAATGGAACATGGCATTATCACCTCAATTTTGAAAAGGGCTTCAACGTTACTCTCCAAAAGGACGAAAGAGGCTTTATTAAATCTCGCTCCACAGGCACAACGGGCACAAGAATCCGTTGGAAGCCCGACCTTGACGTATTTACGGATATTGATATTCCCGAAAGCTATTTCGACGCAATTCTCCGCAAGCAGGCAGTGGTAAACGACGGACTGGAGTTTATTCTCCGCAGCGAGCAGGAGGACGGCTCCTTTGAGGAAAAGGAGTACTGCTACGCAAACGGTATCGACGATTACCTTGACGAAATAGCAGGTGAGGACGCAATCACCAAGCCACAGCACTGGGCAACCCAAAAACAGGGTCGTGACCGTGAGGATAAGGACGAATACAAGGTTAAATTGAGAGTAGCCTTTGTTTTCTCCAACAAGGTAAAGTTCATTGAGCATTACCACAATTCAAGCTGGCTGGAGCACGGCGGAAGCCCTATGCTTGCGCTGAAAAACGCCTTTGTGGCGCAGATTGACGCTTATCTAAAAAGTCAGAACAAATATTCCAAAAACGAAAGCAAAATCAGCTTTGACGATATTGAGGACAGCCTTGTTTTCATTTCCTCCAACTTTTCCACACAGACAAGCTATGAAAACCAGACCAAAAAATCAATTACAAACAAGTTTGTCAAGGACGCAATGACCGAATGGCTCAAGCACAGCCTTGAGGTTTATTTCCTTGAAAATCCTGACGAGGCGCAGAAAATTGCCGAGCAGGTGCTTATAAACAAGCACGCCCGTGAAAAAGCGGACGCAACCAAAATCAACATAAAAAAACAGCTTGCAGGCAAAATTGACCTTGCAAACAGAGTGCAGAAGTTTGTGGACTGCCGCAGCAAGGACATTTCAAAACGTGAAATTTATATAGTAGAGGGCGACTCGGCTTTAGGCTCGGTAAAGCTTGCCCGTGACGCCGAATTTCAGGCTATAATGCCTATCCGCGGCAAAATTCTCAACTGCCTTAAGGCAAGCTACGACAAGATTTTCAAGAGCGAAATTATCACCGACCTGTTAAAGGTATTAGGCTGCGGAGTTGAGGTAAAAGCAAAGGCTAACAAGGATCTATCCACCTTCAGCCTTGAAAATCTCCGCTGGAACAAGGTGGTTATCTGTACCGATGCGGACGTTGACGGCTATCAGATAAGAACGCTGGTGCT
>JBJERI010000258.1:0-6312 GCA_051882195.1 Ruminiclostridium sp.
ACTTGATGTAATTCTCATTTATCTGCGCCTTTCTGCCATTATGTGCCTACAACGCCCATATTGTTGATTATTCTGTCAAGACATTCGTCCATTGCGGTCATCATTCGGGAGCTTGCGTTGAACCACTTCTGATAGGTCAGCATATTTATGCCTTCCTCTGTGTCCGATACGCCCGAAATTGCGTCACGGCTGTCAAGAAGCCCGTTCGCGGTGTTGTTTGCAACCTCGTACAGCTCGTTGATAAAGCCGATATTCTGACCCAGGCGGTTGCTTAAGAACTGCAAAAACTCGTAGCAGGAGCCGTGGAAGTCCTTTCTGTCGCCGATGTCCATTTCTGCGTTTATGCCGTCAATAAATCTGTTGACCGTTTCGCCGTCCAGCGATAATGACCATTTGCCTGTTTCGGAGTCGTAAACCTGACCCAGCATTGTTGGGTCGTTCATCCACTCGTCGGAAATTCTGATTGTGCCTGCCGTAATCTGTCCTCTTACAAGATTGCCCTCATCGTCGATGTAGTCGCTGGAGGAGGAGAACAGGATTCGTGCGGGGTCGTCGTTTATGCCGTTTATTTCGTTCATCAGATTTGCAAAGGAGGAAGCGAATGCGTCAAGAGAGGACTGGTAATAGGGAATACCGTATTCGCTGTTCTGATAGAAACTTGCATAAGGGCCGTTGCCGTTGAGCATATCAATGTATGCGTTGATGTCGCCTGCTTCCGTGTTGAAGTCGTTTCCGTTTGTCCATCTGAGATTAACTGCGCCGAAATCGTAATAATCCTTCATTATAAGGTTTTCGTACTTCTGGTCGTCAACGATTACCGTATCGCCCATAGTGATTTTTACGGAGCCGTTTGCGTTATCCTCAACGTGAATGTTTCCGTAGAAGGAAAGCTGGTCGATAAGCAGGTTTCTTGCGTCGATAAGCTCGTTTGGTCCGTATGAGCCGATAACCGATTCGCCGTTGTAGATTTTTCCTGCCCCTGTAATGCTGTATTCGTGAACGATTGCGTCGTTGTAGCTTACGATTTTGCCGATAAGGGTGTTTACGTCCTCGACAGAGCCCTGCAGGCTTGTAACGGTGTCGCTTGTAAGGTCGCTGAGGTCGTTTGTGTAGCCCTTGAGCATTGTGGTAATATTGAACGCCTGGTTTCTTACAATGCTGGCAAGCTCCTTGCTGTCGGGCTGCTCCGCATAGCTGTTTAAGGACTGCTTGAAATAGTCCATTGCCTTTGTAAGACCGGTATTGTCAATGTTATCGAGGATCGTTTCCAGCTCGGTAAGAATGCTGCTTTTTGTGTCGTACTGTGCAACATAGCAGGTCTGTTCACGGTAGCGCTTGTCTATGTAGGCGTCACGAACCTGTGCAACGCCGAATGCGTCAACGCCCTGTCCCGCAAGGGAAAGCTTGGCAACTCTCGTCTGCCAGTTATTGTAGGAGTCGATATGCAGCGAGCTTGTATCAACACGCTGTCTTGTGTAGCCCTCGGTGGTTATATTGTTAAGGTTGTTGGAAGTAATGTCAAGAGCCTTCTGCGAAATCTGAATAGAGCGCTTTGAAACTTCCAGTCCTAAAAATGATGAACGCATATTTTACCTCTTTCAGTGGTGTATCATACCTCGCCGATAATTCCGCCGCTGTGCTTCTGCACCTTTGCGCCTTTCATATTGTAGGTATCGGGGGAATCGCTTGTTTTGTTCAGCAGCTTTTCCTGAAGGCTGAGCTTTCGGTCAACAAGGTCAAGAATGTCGGCGTTGAGCCTTTTTATGTCGGCAATTAACTTTACGAGAGTATCAAGCTGTACCTTTATCTGCCCCTTGAATTCCTCGGGGAACATCTCAATAAGCTGCTCCGAATGTACTCCGCTGATGCCGATGGTTTCAAAAACCGTAAGCCTTTTCGATTCAAGTGAATTGCCCTGCATTATAAGCTTTTGCTCTGTTGCAAGGCTGTCAAGAAGCCACGAAAGGTCATCGTCGATTACCTTGCTTTTCTTCTCGGTGAGAAACTTGAAAAGCTCAGTAAAATGCTTGTTGTAGCTTTCAAAAAAAGTTATGAGTAATTCGGTTGTCTGTGAATCCATTTACAGTTCCTTTCGTTATACGGAGCTTACAATTGCCTCTGCAATGTCCTTGCCGCTTACGGGGCAGTTATCTCCCGCATAAGCCTTTTGCAGCTCTTCAATGCGCGAGGTATTTGTTTCAGCGTCTAAGCGGCTTGCCATATTTGCCTTTGCAGCGCCAATGGAGCGTGAAAAATCAAACTCAACCTTGTCTGTATTCTGACGCTTTACCGAGCCTGTTTTTCCGCCTGACGAGGTTACCTTTGAAACCTTTTTGTAAGCGCTGATAATACTATTTTGAAGGTTATTTATCTCCATACAGTACATCCTTTCCGATATAAAAGCGGCTGACTAATCCGCATGATTTTCTTCATTGTTTTACATTTATTATATCGGCAGAAATGGGGAAAACTTTAGCTGATCTGTGAAAATTGTGCGAAATTTGAGTGAATGAGAAACGAAAATACCCTTGCCTGCAAGGTTAAGAAAATTGCCGATAAAATTCGGAAAATCCTGCCGTCAATTTTACTTCGCCTTTTCAATGCGATAAACAGCGCCCTTTTCCGTTTCAAAGGTATAAACGTTGTCTGTAAGTTCCACCTTTTCGGCGCTTATTTCAAGGGGTACAGTGCTGAAAAGCCTGCACACATTGCCGCATTTTGACAGTATTTCCGCCTTTTCAAGGCAGCCGTCCTGCCAGCTTACGCTTACCTCAAAGCCACCCCTTGCCATAAGGCCTCTTGCTTCGCCCTTTTTCCAGTCAGGCGGGAGAGCGGGCAGCAGGTTTATTTCCTCCGAATGACTTTGGAGAATTGCCTCGGTTATGCCTGCGCCGCCGCCGAAATTGCCGTCAATCTGGAAAGGCGGGTGGCTGTCAAGCATATTGCTGTTGGTGGAATTGGCAAGGAGCAGTCTTATGTTTTCCTGCACCCTTTCCCCGTCAAGAAGTCTTGCCCACATATTGATTATCCACGCTCTTGACCAGCCCGTATGACCTCCGCCATAGGACAGGCGGCGCTCAATGGTGGCTCTTGCCGCTTCTGCAAGTTCCGGAGTGCGGCGGCAGGTTATCTGGTCGGCAGGATAAAGCCCGAAAAGCTGGGAAATGTGGCGGTGTCCCGGCTCGGCTTCGTCATAGTCCTCCGCCCATTCCATAATCTGACCGTATTTGCCGATTTGGTTTTGGGGCAGTCTTGCGGAAATGGCTTTCAGCTTTTCCGCAAAGGCCTTGTCCCTGTCAAGAATTTGGCTGCTTTTTATTACGGCGGAGAAAAGCTCCCTGACAATCTGAGTATCCATTGTAGGTCCCTCGCAGACATTGCCTTGCTGTCCATTAGCTGCAATATAAGTATTTTCGGGAGAAATTGAGGGACAGGTAACAAGCTGACCCTTGTTGTTTTCGGTGAGGAAATCAACGAAAAATTCAGCCGCTTCCTTTAATGTATCGTACTTTTCCGAGAGAAATTCCTTGTCCCCCGTAAAGCGGTAATGCTCGAAAATGTGCAGGCAAAGCCACGCCGCTCCCGTCTGCCATAAGGTTGCGGGCATCCATGCGTCCTGCGGTGCGGTATCACCCCATATATCCGTGTTGTGGTGCGCCATAAAGCCGCTGCAGCCGTACATAGTCCTTGCGGTTTCTCTGCCGTTTTCCCTCATACGCTCGATAAGGTCGAAAAGGGGCAGGTGGCACTGGGACAGGTTTTGCTCTTCAGCAGCCCAATAGTTCATTTCCGTGTTTATATTTATGGTATATTTGCTGCCCCATGCAGGCCACATATCCTTGTTCCATATACCCTGCAAATTCTGCGGCAATGTTCCCGGTCTGCTGCCCGAAATCATCAGATAGCGGCTGAAATTCCAGTAAAGCTCTGCAAGGCGGTTGTCGGGTTTTCCGCTGCGGATAGCTTCAAGACGCTCATTGGTGGGAATGGGCTGTTCACGTCCGCTGTTGTCGCCGAGAATAAGACTTGCTCTGCCGTAAAGGCTCTGATAGTCGGCAATATGGTCTGCAAGCATTTTTGCAAAACCCTTTCGCAGCGCCTTTCGGCAGTCGTTAAGGGCGGTTTTTTTATAGTCGGGCATATAGAAGGAGGTTCTTGCGGAAAGGACTATTGTAAGCGCCGAGCAGTTTTCGGCGTAAAGCTTGTTGCCCATAGTTTCCACAACGCCGTCGGGAGCGGAAGCGCTTATTACGGCGCAGAAGCCTATTCCGTCCGCTGAATCGGTGTTGCCCGAAAAAATGATAGTGCTGTTATCGTAGGCTCTGTTTACGTCGTAATGATCGTCCCGTCCGTCAATGCCCACAGCGCAGCTTATCATATTGGGCTTGTCCGAGGTAATTTCAATGCATATAACATTGTCGGGAGCGGTGGAGAAAATCTCTCTGCGGTAGGAAACGCCGCCGCTTTTCCACTCCGTAACGGACAATGCCCTGTCAAGACTTAAGCTGCGCTTGTAGCCCTCATATTCTCCGCAGCTTGTATCTATTGACAAATCGCCCAAAGGCTGATAATGGCGCTGTTGAGTAGGCGTTCCCACAAAGGCTTTTTTGTAAAGCTCCTCCGCTTCGGCAATGCGCTTTTCTCTTATAAGCTGTCTGATTCTGGGCAGGTTTTTAAGGGCGGAGGGGTTGTTTCTGTTTCGGAGTGTTCCCGACCATATACTGTCCTCGTTAAGCTGTAAGCTTTCGTGCTGAACACCTCCGAAAACCATTGCGCCCAGTCTGCCGTTTCCGATCGGCAGAGCCTCGTCCCAGTTTTCGGCAGGCTTTGTGTACCATAATTCATTTGAAATTTCCATATTGTCACCCGTAAAAAGTTATTTTTACATAAATGATATCATTAAAAAAATTGTTTGTCAATGGATTTTGGACAGGTATTGATTTTACTGCGTTAATGTGGTATAATGCAACAGTGAAAGGGAGATTGCTATGATAGGACTTGGTACAATTATAAATACAGCCGCCGTTATTTTAGGCGGACTGCTTGGCTTATTGCTCAAAAACGGGCTTAAACAGCGGATTCAGGATATACTTATGCAGGGCTGCGGACTGGCGGTTATTTTTATCGGAGCGGCGGGAGTGCTGTCCAAAATGCTGGTTGTCACCGAAAGCGGAATTGAAACAAAGGGCACAATGCTGCTGATTTTTTCTCTTGTTTTTGGCGGAATTGCAGGAGAGCTTATCAACATTGAAAAGTGGCTGGACGTATTGGGAGAGAAAATTAAAAAGGCTGTAAAAGCAGACGGGGACAACAAATTCGTGGAGGGCTTCGTCAACGTTTCACTGATAATCTGCGTTGGGGCGATGGCCATTGTAGGCTCAATTCAGGACGGCATAAGCGGCGATTTTTCAATGCTCACTGCAAAGGCTGTGCTGGACGCAGTTATAGTCGTGGTTTTCGCCTCGACCTACGGCATTGGAGCAATTTTTTCGGCAATACCCATTTTTGTTTATCAGGGCGGAATTACTCTTATAGCGGCTTTCTGCGGCTCTTTTGTAAGCGATGTTATTATAAGCGACCTGTCCTTTATCGGCTCGGCGCTGATTTTCTGCGTTGGAGTAAATATTTCCTTCGGGAAGAAATTCAGAGTGGGAAATATGCTGCCTGCGCTGATTGTGCCGGTGATTTACGAAATTGTTGCAGGAATTTTTTAAAACACGTTAAGCATTACCGAAACCACAAATCGCTCCTTGTCCTGCTCAATTTTCATTACACCCCCGTGCTTTTCGGCAATACGCTGTATGGAATCAAGCCCGATTCCGATTTCCTTATACTCTCTTTTTCGTGAAAGGAAAGCGCCGAAAACGTTGGTTTTCGCTGTACCGTCGTAGGTGTTGCTTACAACAAAGGTGAGTATGTTTCCGTTTCGGGTGGAATTTGCGCTTATGCGGCGCTTTTCGGGAGGCAGCTTTGAAACCGCTTCAAAGGCGTTTTCAAGGCAGTTGCCAAGCATAATGGCAATTTCAAGGTCGGTAAGGGTGGACTGCTCGCCGATAACAAGTGTCGCCTCAAAATCAACCTTTTCCCTTGCCGCACGCTGTGCGTATTCGCCCGCAATGCAGTTTGCGGCGTAGCTGTCCGACAGCTTGCGATCCATTTCGGGCGGCATTGACTTTTTGAACTCGCTTACGCAGCTTTTAAGCTCGCTGGAGCTTTCCTCGTTAATCAGCCCCTCAATAACCGCAAGCTGATGCTTAAGGTCGTGCCTTGCACGCTTGGCGTTTTCAATGCTTTCGGTAATAAGGCGGTATT
>JBJERI010000259.1:0-6246 GCA_051882195.1 Ruminiclostridium sp.
TCAGAAGGACGCTACAAAAAATACAGAAGAAGCGCTCCTTGAGGTTTACAAGAAGTTAAGACCGGGCGAGCCTCCCACGGTTGAATCAGCACAGAATCACCTTAATGCTTTATTCTTTGACGCAAAGCGCTATGACTTATCACGTTTCGGCAGATACAAGTACAATAAGAAGCTGGGAATCGGCTCCCGTATCGCAGGCCACAAGACAAAGAATCCTATCGTTAACCCGCTGACAGGCGAAATTATTGCCGAGGCAGGCAAGGTGCTTAACCTTGAAACTGCCCTTGCCGCTGAACAGGCAGGCGTAATGGAGGTTGTTCTTGAGGTTGAGGATAAGGAAATCAAGGTTGTCGGCTCGGGTATGGTTGACATTAAGCCTTACCTCCCCGAATCTCTTGCAAACGAGAATTACGGCATCAACGAAAAGGTTTCTTTCCCCGTATTAAAGGAAATCCTTGAAAGCTGCTCAAACGACGAGGAGCTTGACGCCGCAATCCGTGCAAATGTTGACAGACTTGTTCCAAAGCACATTACTCTTGACGATATTTTTGCGTCGGTAAGCTATTTCCTTAACCTGAACGAGGGCGTAGGCACAGTTGACGATATCGACCACTTAGGCAACAGACGTATCCGCTCCGTAGGCGAGCTTTTACAGAATCAGTTCCGTATCGGCTTTGCCCGTATGGAGCGTGTAATCCGTGAAAGAATGGGCCTGCAGGCTCAGGATATGGAAAAGATTTCACCAAGCTCCCTTATCAACATCAGACCTGTTGTTGCTGCAATCAAGGAGTTCTTTGGATCATCACCGCTGTCCCAGTTTATGGACCAGAACAACCCTCTTGCAGAGCTTACTCATAAGAGAAGACTTTCAGCCCTTGGCCCGGGCGGTCTTTCCCGTGACCGTGCCGGATTCGAGGTTCGTGACGTACACTATTCTCATTACGGAAGAATGTGTCCTATCGAAACTCCTGAAGGTCCTAACATCGGTCTTATTTCCTATCTTGCTTCTTTCGCAAGAATAAACGAGTACGGCTTTATTGAAGCCCCATACCGCAAGGTTGACAAGGAAACAGGCAAGGTGCTTGACGAGGTTGTTTATATGACAGCCGATGTCGAGGACTTATATACAATCGCACAGGCTAACGAACCTCTTGATGAAAACGGCTGCTTCGCAAGAACCCGTGTAACGGCACGCTGCCGTGACGTTATTCTTGAAGTTGAGCGTGAAAAAGTCGACTTCATGGATATTTCGCCTAAGATGGTAGTTTCCGTTGCAACAGCAATGATTCCGTTCCTTGAAAACGACGACGCAAACCGTGCTCTTATGGGTGCTAACATGCAGCGTCAGGCAGTGCCGCTTATGGTAACCGAAAACCCCATTGTTGGCACAGGTATGGAATACAAGGCGGCGGTTGACTCGGGCGTATGCGTTCTTGCCAAGGAAGACGGTTATGTAGGCAAGGTGACTGCCGATTGCATTACAATCGTTGACGATTTCGGTCAGGAGCACAAGTATGAGCTTATCAAGTTCAAGCGCTCCAATCAGGGTACCTGCATCAACCAGCGCCCCATTGTTGAAAAGGGCGAAAAGGTAACAAAGGGACAGGTTATCGCAGACGGTCCCGCAACAAGCAACGGTGAAATTTCTCTCGGTAAAAACGCTCTCATCGGCTTTATGACTTGGGAGGGCTACAACTACGAGGACGCCGTACTCATTAACGAGAAGCTTGTTTACAATGATGTTTACACATCAATTCATATAGAAGAATACGAGCTTGAATGCCGTGAAACAAAGCTTGGACCCGAAGAGATCACAAGAGATATTCCAAACGTTGGCGAGGACGCTCTCAAGGACCTTGACGAAAGAGGCATTATCAGAATAGGCGCAGAGGTTCACTCGGGCGATTACCTTGTAGGTAAGGTTACTCCAAAGGGCGAAACCGAGCTTACCGCCGAGGAAAGACTGCTCCGTGCAATCTTCGGCGAAAAGGCAAGGGAAGTCCGTGATAATTCTCTTAAAGTACCTCACGGCGAAAGCGGTATTATCGTTGACGTAAAGGTGTTCACACGCCAGAACTGCGACGAGCTTTCACCCGGAGTTAATATGGTGGTACGCTGCTATATCGCTCAGAAGCGTAAGATTTCAGTTGGCGATAAGATGGCTGGCCGTCACGGTAACAAGGGTGTCGTTTCCAGAATCCTTCATCAGGAGGATATGCCGTTCTTACCCGACGGTACTCCGCTGGATATCGTTCTTAACCCACTTGGCGTACCTTCCCGTATGAATATCGGTCAGGTACTTGAGGTTCACCTTGGCTATGCCGCAAAGGCGCTTGGCTGGAAGATTATGACTCCCGTATTCGACGGCGCTCACGAAGAGGACATCAGAGAGTGCTTCAGAATGGCAGAGGAATCCCGTGAAAATTACCCCGACAAGAATTCGCCAAGAATTGACTTCTCAAAAATTCCAATGACTCAGGACGCAAAAACACAGCTTATCGACGGCAGAACAGGCGAGAAGTTCGACAGCCCCGTAACAGTCGGCTATATGTATTACCTCAAGCTTCACCACTTAGTTGACGATAAGATTCACGCACGTTCAACAGGTCCTTACTCGCTGGTAACACAGCAGCCTCTCGGCGGTAAGGCTCAGTTCGGCGGTCAGCGTTTCGGTGAAATGGAAGTTTGGGCGCTTGAAGCTTACGGCGCAGCTTATACACTTCAGGAAATCCTTACAGTAAAGTCCGACGACGTTGTAGGACGTGTAAAGACCTACGAGGCAATCGTAAAGGGCGAAAACGTTCCGAAGCCGGGCGTTCCCGAATCCTTCAAGGTTCTCATCAAGGAGCTTCAGTCCCTTGGCCTTGACGTTAAGGTACTGGATAAGGATAATCAGGAAATCGACCTTAAGCAGTCCTTTGACGATGACGACGAAGTGGGAATGGTCAGCGCTGATGATTTTGAATACGTTACAGACGAAAGCGACCTTGACTCAGGCTTTGTTCCCGACGGCGAAGAGGATTCCTTCTACGATACGGACGAGGATGAATTTGACGATGACGAGGACAGCGACGAGGCTTTCTTCAGAGAGCATCCCATGGATTTTGATCTTCCTGTTTCCGACGGCGATGACGACGAATAAAAACAACTGATTTTATAGAATTGAGGTTTACAAATTGGGATTTACTGAATTTGAATCAATGAAAATCGGTCTGGCTTCTCCTGAGCAAATCAGAAGCTGGAGCTACGGCGCTGTTGAGCGTCCTGAAACAATCAACTACCGCACACAGAAGCCTGAAAGGGACGGTCTTTTCTGCGAAAGAATTTTCGGACCTCAGAAGGACTGGGAGTGCGCCTGCGGAAAGTACAAGAGAATCCGTTTTAAAGGCAAAATCTGTGAGCGCTGCGGTGTTGAGGTTACACGCAACAAGGTAAGACGTGAGCGCATGGGTCACATTGAACTGGCTGCTCCTGTATCACATATCTGGTATTTCAAGGGTACGCCGTCAAGAATCGGACAGGTTCTTGACATTTCACCCAAGCGCCTTGAGGAAGTGCTTTACTTCACAAAGTATATTGTAATCGATCCTGGCGTAAACACAGGTCTTGTTAAGTGCCAGCTCCTTTCCGAAAAGGAATATGCGGATATGAGAGAGCGTTATGACGACGGTTTCCGTGCAAGCATGGGCGCCGAGGCTATCAAGGAGCTTCTTATGGAAATCGACCTTGACAAGCTTTCCGAGGAGCTTAAGGCAGAGCTTGACGGCACACAGCAGGGTCAGAAGCGTGTTAAGCTGCTGAAGCGTCTTGACGTAATCGAGGCGTTCAGACAGAGCGGTAACCGCCCCGAATGGATGATACTGGACGTTGTTCCCGTAATTCCTGCCGATATCAGACCTATGGTACAGCTGGACGGCGGACGTTTCGCAACCTCCGATCTTAACGATTTATACAGACGTGTTATCAACAGAAACAACCGTCTTAAGAAGATGATTGAGCTTCACGCTCCCGAAATCATCATCAGAAACGAAAAGAGAATGTTACAGGAAGCTGTTGACGCCCTTATCGACAACGGCCGTCACGGCAGAGCGGTAACAGGTCCTTCAAACAGACCGTTGAAATCCCTTTCGGATATGTTAAAGGGCAAGCAGGGACGCTTCCGTCAGAATCTGCTTGGTAAGCGTGTTGACTACTCGGGACGTTCCGTTATCGTAGTCGGTCCTGACCTTAAAATGGACCAGTGCGGTCTGCCAAAGGAAATGGCAATCGAGCTGTTTAAGCCATTCGTAATGAAAGAGCTTGTTGCAAGAGGTCTTTCCAACAACATCAAGAGCGCAAGAAAAATGGTTGACAGAGCAAAGGACGAGGTATGGGACGTTCTTGAAGACGTAATCAAGGATCACCCCGTTCTCCTTAACCGTGCTCCTACACTTCACAGACTTGGTATTCAGGCTTTCTCTCCCGTACTGGTTGAGGGTCGTGCAATCAAGCTTCACCCGCTGGTATGTACAGCTTACAACGCCGACTTTGACGGCGACCAGATGGCTGTTCACCTTCCACTTTCCGAGGAAGCGCAGGACGAGGCAAGAAACCTTATGCTTGCCGCAAACAACCTGTTAAAGCCCTCTGACGGACGTCCTGTTGCAGTTCCTACACAGGATATGGTACTGGGTTCATACTATCTTACACTTTCCAAGAAGGGCGAGCCGGGCGAGGGCAAGGTATTCCGTGACTTCAACGAAGCTCTTATGGCTTATCAGGAGCATCTTGTAACACTTCAGTCTGCAATCAAGGTTCGTGTAACCAAGGATGTAGGCGAGGAAGTAATCACAAGAATTATCGATACAACAGTGGGCAAGATCATCTTCAACGAGCACATTCCGCAGGATTTGGGCTTTGTTGACAGAAGCGATCCCGAAAAGATTCTCAACCTTGAAATTGACTTCAAGGTAGGCAAGAAGCAGTTAGGTCAGATTATCGAACGCTGCATCAAGATTCACGGCACAAAGATGACCTCTCAGGTTCTTGACAAAATCAAGGCTTTGGGCTATAAGTATTCTACCCGTGCGGCAATTACCGTTGCCGTATGCGACGCTTCAATTCCGCCTAAGAAAAAGCAGATTCTTGCCGACGCAGACGAAGAAGTTCTTGCAATCAACAGAAACTATGCAAGAGGCTTTATCTCCAATCAGGAGCGTAAAAACGCTGTTATCAACGTATGGAACAAGGCTACAAACGACGTTTCGGACGCTCTGACAGAAAACCTTGACGAATTCAACCCAATCTACATGATGGCTGATTCGGGTGCCCGTGGTTCTATCAACCAGATCAGACAGCTTGCAGGTATGAGAGGACTTATCGCCAATACATCGGGTGAAACAATTGAAGTTCCTATCCGTGCTAACTACCGTGAAGGTCTTAACATTATGGAATACTTCATTTCCTCCCGTGGCGCTCGTAAGGGTCTGGCGGATACAGCTCTTAGAACAGCCGACTCGGGTTATCTGACCCGTCGTCTTGTTGATGTTTCACAGGAAGTTATTATCCGTATGGAGGACTGCGAAACAACAAAGGGTATTGAGGTTTACGAAATCCGCGAGGGCAAGCAGAAGGTCGAGCCGTTAAGCGAGCGTTTAATCGGCAGATATCTCTGCGAAGACTTTGTTGACAGCAACGGCAATGTCCTTGTTTCAAAGGATAAGCTTATGAATGACGCCGATGCAAAGAAAATCTGCGACACAGGCGTTGAAAGAGTACGAATTCGTTCAGTGCTTACCTGTCGCGCTAAGCACGGCGTATGCGCTAAGTGCTATGGTGCGTCCCTTGCAAACGGCAACCCAATCACAATGGGCGAGGCAGTCGGTATTATCGCCGCTCAGTCTATCGGTGAGCCGGGTACACAGCTTACAATGAGAACGTTCCACACAGGCGGTATTGCCTCTGCGGAGGATATTACACAGGGTCTTCCCCGTGTAGAAGAGCTTTTCGAAAGCCGCCGTCCAAAGTCCAGCGCAATTATCACAATGGTATCGGGCGTTGCAAGAATCGAAGAAATCAAGAAGACAAGACACGTTATTGTAAGAGATGAGGAAACAGGCGTTGAGGAAGCTTATCCTGTGCCTTTCGGCTACAGAATGAAGGTTCAGGACGGCGACGTGCTCAAGAAGGGCGACCCGCTTACCGAAGGCTCGCCACCCATCTGGCTGCGCGCCACCGCGGCCTGCTGCAAATCCGCCCGCTATGTCC
>JBJERI010000260.1:0-6242 GCA_051882195.1 Ruminiclostridium sp.
GACGGGATGCGGCAGGCATTGGATTACCCATTGCAGAGGTTATGAGAAAGCTTATAACCGGTGAAGCAGCGCCAACCGCAAAGCCCCATTTTGCGCCAAGCAGACAGCCGCCGATAAGCACAGGCAGATACATCGGCAGCCATTTAACTCCTCCTGCCGACCCAAGGGCAATATGTAAAAGCTGCGGAAGAATTACTGAAAGCGCCACTAATCCCAATGAAATTAGCGCCTTGCAGGTTATTTTCTGACCGTATGATAAATTTCTGATTGATAATGCATTTTCTAACATTGCTTTTCCTCCCGATGAAGTAATATATATCAGTATAATACAATTTTCCGATTTTGTCAAAATAAAGTAGTTATGTGAAATATAGCTATTTCTTTCGTTGACAGATTATTTAAAATATGTTAAAATGTATATAATTATTTAATTTATAATAATTTAACATTAAACGGGTAATGAGGTGCAAATATGATTGGAAAATATAAGATAATCGCATTTTGTACTTGCCGTATTCAGGACGGCGAATGTCACGAGCTGATAGACGAGCTTAACAAAAGGCTTTTGCCTCATAATTTCCGTCTCTCTGTATATAACTGCAATTCAAAGCCGGGTGAAAGCGATTTTACCCAAAGTGCGCAGGGAGCTGTTTTCAGCCTTATTGACCCAACGGTATGCGACGCAGTCGTTATTCATTCCTACAGATTTGACAATCACAGCTTCTGTCTTAACCTTTCAAAGCATTTCAGAGAAATGGGACTTCCGGTTATTTCTCTTGACGAAAAGCTTCCCGGCTGCATAAATATCGAATATAAGCACGAATACGGCTTTGCAGAGGTAGTGTCTCACCTTGTTAATTATCACGGTTACAAAATTTTTCATATGATTGCAGGCACAAAGGATAACTATTATTCCGACAAGCGAATCAAGGCTTTTAAGATGGTGCTTGAAAGCAGCGGTCTGCCCTTTGACAGCAGTATGGTAAGCTACGGGGATTTCTGGTCCATGCCTGCAATAAATGCGGTACAGCGACTTATTGACGAAAACAGACTGCCGCAGGCTTTCGTCTGCGCCAATGACCACATGGCTGTTGCTGTTTCCTATTATCTGCAAAGCAAGGGCTTTGCCGTTCCAAAGGACATTGCGGTTGCAGGCTATGACGGTATTGAAACAATTTACAGTGCTGAACCCACAATTACCTCCGCTGCTATTTCTTCTGCCGCAATTGCAGAGCTGCTTTCAGAAACAATAATAGAGCTTACCGAAAGCGGATTCAATGAAAAGGATATTTCACTTATTCCAAAGCTTATAACAGGCGAATCCTGCGGCTGTAAGGGAGAGCGTAAAATAAATTCCGCTCCCGCTTACAACGAGCTTGTAAACAATTTCTACCGTTATCAGGACGAAAACATAATTCTTTCAGAGGTAGTGGAAAAAATACAGCAATGCGAAGAAATAAACGAAATTCCGTCAATAATGCGTAAACACGACCTTATGTACGCAATGACGTGCATTATTAAGAAGGATTGTCTTGACGAATCCAAAAACCCGCAGACGAAAACCAAAATGAGCTGTAATGATGATTTTTTAGTGATTTACGACAGCGACGAATATGACAAGTATGTAAATTCAGGCAAAAAATTTGTGCCCTACAGCCTTAAAAGCAAGCAGTTTGTTCCCTACTTTGAATTATATATGGATATGGGAAGATATTTCATAACTACTGCCATTTATAGCTCTGATGTGCCTTTGGGATATGCCTGCTTTCATTTCTCCGATTTCATTCCCAGCAACTTCTACAAAATCCCGCAAACCGTCAATATGCTGAACAACGCCTTCGGCAGCCTCAGAAGCGTTCGCCATCAGAATTATCTCATTGAGCGAATGGACGAAATGTCAAAGGTGGACGCACTTACAGGTCTTTACAACCGACACGGATTCCGACTTGAATATGAGGCGCTGCTAAACAAGCTTGACAATAACAGACTTGCGGTAATTATGTGCGACCTTGACGGATTAAAAACAATCAACGATAAATTCGGTCATGACGATGGAGATTTTGCAATAAAAACAGTAGCTCATGCATTGAAGGAAATATGCCCCGCAGACGCTGTTTGCACACGCTTCGGCGGTGATGAGATGATAGCGGTATTCCCTTTCTGTATGTCTGAAAGTGAGATTAAAACCGCCTTTTACAATAAAGTTGCAGAAAAAAGCAGCAATTCGGGAAAGCCCTATACTATTTCCGCAAGTATCGGCATTTATTTCACCGAAAGTGGAGTGCGTCCTACCTTTGAGGAGCTAATTAAATGCTCCGATACGCTGATGTACAGCGAGAAAAACAGAAAAAAGAAAATGATGTAATACAAAACATTTGCAAGCTTCGCACACATTCTGCGGAGCTTGAATTATACACTCATATAATAATTATTTATGGTGATATTGGTAATAATTTCTTGACTGCTTTATTTCACAGTGATATAATTTATTTAATGACATTACAGCAGAAAGGACGGTACGGCTATGGGAGAAAATAAAGCAATAACAATTGAGGATATTGCGGCAAAGCTTGGAATAGCCAAAAGCACCGTTTCAAAAGCGCTTTCAAACGCTACAGACATAAACAGTCAGACAAGAGAGCGTATTCTCTCCTGCGCTTCGGAAATGGGCTATATTTCAAAGCGTGTTTCCCAGAAAAAACGCAATCTGATTGTCTTTGTAAATAACTTTGACAAGGATACGATACGACAGTTCGACTATGAAATAATCACAGGCTTCCGCTCCGCTGCAAGCGAAGAGGGATTCGGCGTTGACATTGTTTCAATGGGCAGAGCCGAAGCGGAAGCAGGCGAATACGGCGAAAAATATATGCAGGATTCATACACAGGCTGTCTTTTTCTCGGAATTAAACCAAGCGTGCAGTTCGAAGAAAAAATCAAAAAGCTTAACCTGCCTGTTATCGTTTTTGACAACTATGTCAATCTGCCCACCGTAACACGAATAGGCTCAGACAATCAGGCGGGACTTAGTATTGCCGTTGAGCATCTTCACAGCCTTGAGCACAGGCTCATTGCCTATCTTGGAGGCGAGCAGAGCTTTTCAGTTACAATGGAGCGGGAGGAAGCCTTTATTGAGGCAATGACCGCCCATAACCTGCGTGTTTACCGCAAGCTTGTTGCATACGGCAGCTTTTTTGAGCCCTTTGACCAGAGCAAGGTGGCAGGACTTGTGGATAACGGCGCAACCGCCATTATCTGTGCCAGCGACAGAATTGCCGTTAAAGCAATTAAAATGCTGCACAACTTAGGATTGAGAGTGCCACAGGACGTAAGCGTAATAGGCTTTGACGACCTGCCAATCGCCAGAACTTCAAACCCCACACTTACCACAATTTCACAGAACCGACTGCTGATCGGTAAATCCGCTTTTATGATGATAATGCAGATTATTAACGGAATGAGAGCAACAAGACTTGTACTAAGGCCCGAGCTTGTGGTTAGAGAATCCACGGCAAGGCATATTATTGCTCCATAAAAATAAACCTGAGAGAAAAATCCCTCAGGTTTTATTTATTCGGAAAGCTTTATTTTCAAATCCATGTTTTTGCCGCAATTATTCAAGCAGCAGTCTTTCGTCGCAATACTCGCACTCGAGTATATCGCCCACCTTGCGGAAGCTGTGGGGCAGATACTTTTCGGACTGGCAAATGCACTTGGGATTTGTGCAGGTAACATCGTTTCTGATAATACCTGTAAGCAGCGGCGCCGTTTTTACGTCATAATTAAGCACCTGAAGAATAAGCGCCATACGAACGTACATTCCGTAATTTGCCTGCTTGAAGTACAACGCTCTCGGGTCATCGTCAACCTCAACGGCAATTTCATCAACTCTCGGCAATGGGTGAAGAACGATAAGATCCTTTTTGCCAAGCTTCATTTTGCTCTTGTCAAGACAGAAAACGTGCTTCTGCTCCTCATATTCCTCTGGGCTTGCAAACCGCTCACGCTGAATTCTTGTCATATACAGTACGTCAAGCATGGGCATTGCTTCTTCCAGGGTCTTGACCTCAATAAACTCCTTGCCACTGGCGTAAATTACGTCCTTGATATATTGGGGCAGCTTAAGCTGGTCAGTTGAAACGAGGACAAATTTGTTGTTCTTGTAGCAGGAAAGGGCTTTGATAAGGGAATGTACCGTTCTGCCGTTTTTAAGGTCGCCGCAAAGTCCCACCGTCAGATTATCAAGGCGCTTCTTTTCCTCCTTGAGAGTAAGCAGGTCGGTAAGGGTCTGAGTGGGATGAAGATGTCCACCGTCCCCTGCGTTTATAACGGGACAGTCTGCGGTAAGAGCAGCCGCCTTTGCAGCTCCCTCCTGATAATGCCTTATTACCATAATGTCGGAATAGCCGCTTACAACCTTTGTGGTATCCTTAAGGTTTTCGCCCTTTGAAACAGATGAGGTTGCAGGATTATCAAAACCGATTATTCCGCCCCCAAGACGGAGCATTGCGCTCTGAAAGCTCATCTGCGTTCTTGTTGACGGCTCATAGAAAAGAGTGCCCATTATTTTTCCGTGACAGGAGCCCACATAAATGTGGGGATTTTCCTTTATATCGTGAGCAAGCTTTAAAATTTCGTTCCACTGGGAAACAGAAAAGCTGTCAAGATCCACAAGATGAGTGTATTTCTGTCGTTTCATAAGAATTCCTTTCTTCCACAAAATAGTCGGTCTTTGTTCAAGACCGACTATTGATTTATGCTCTCACATCAAGCAAGCCGCCTATTTCTCCAACAGCAGGAGCAGGCATTTCAGAAAGCGCCTCAACAAACTGAAGTGCATTCTGCTCGGTACTGTCAAGCACCGATTTTACCATTTTAACGCCCATGGCGTTCTGAACGTTAGCCTGTGCCATCTGCATTGAAAGATTGGCGATATAACCCTCGATTCCTACGCTCATAACAGCACCTCCCGATTTGTTTATCATTTAACGAAAGCTTATCAGATGATAGTCTTTTCGTCAACTTCCTTCTTTAACATTGCACAAAGCTCTTCAATTGACATTTTACCTAAATCGCCGCGCTTTCTGCAGCGAACGGAAACATTGTGAGCCTCAACCTCGTTATCACCGATAACCAGCATATAAGGTACCTTTTCAAGCTGTGCGGCACGAATCTTGAAGCCGATTTTCTCGCTTCTTGTATCAACCTCAACACGCATACCAAGCTTTTCAAGTGCGGCTGCGATTTCATAGCTGAAATCGTTGTGTCTGTCGGCAACAGGCATAATTGTTACCTGAGTCGGGGACATCCACAGCGGCAGAGCGCCTGCGAACTTTTCAAGGATAAGAGCAAGTGTACGCTCGTAGCAGCCGAGAGAGGTTCTGTGGATAATATACGGATTTTTCTTTGTTCCGTCAACGTCAACATACTCCATACCGAATTTCTTTGCAAGGAGCATATCGATCTGAATTGTGATAAGGGTGTCTTCCTTGCCGAAAACGTTCTTGATCTGAATGTCAAGCTTCGGTCCGTAGAAAGCCGCCTCGTCAATACCGATTGTGTACTTTACGCCAAGGTGGTCGAGAATCTTGCCCATAAGCGCCTGAGCCTCGTCCCACTGTTCGGGAGTACCCTCGTATTTAGCGGTATTGTTAGGATCCCACTGTGAGAAGCGGTATGAAACGTCGTCGCCGAGACCGACTGTTTCCAGCATATACTTGGCAAGCTCGAGACAGCCCTTGAATTCTTCTTCAAGCTGTTCGGGACGGAGAATTAAATGTCCCTCGGAAATTGTGAACTGACGAACTCGGATAAGACCGTGCATTTCGCCGCTGTCCTCGTTTCTGAACAAGGTGGAGGTTTCGCCAAGGCGCATTGGCAGGTCACGGTAGGAACGCTGTCTGTTAAGGAATACCTGATACTGGAACGGGCAGGTCATTGGACGGAGTGCGAAAACTTCCTTATCCTTTTCCTCATCGCCTAAAACGAACATACCCTCTTTATAGTGATCCCAGTGTCCCGAGATTTTGTATAAATCGGATTTTGCCATCAACGGAGTCTTTGTTAAGAGATAGCCTCTCTTCTGCTCCTCGTCCTCCACAAAACGCTGTAAAAGCTGAATAACTCTTGCGCCCTTTGGCAGCATAATGGGAAGTCCCTGTCCGATAACGTCAACGGTTGTGAAATATTCAAGCTCACGTCCGATTTTGTTATGGTCGCGCTTCTTTGCGTCCTCAAGCTTT
>JBJERI010000261.1:0-6232 GCA_051882195.1 Ruminiclostridium sp.
ATCGAGGACGCAGAGCCAATCGGTCCAAAGAAAATGGCGGATATACTCCTTGTTGCAAACTGCACGGGAAACACTCTTGCAAAATTAGCAAACTCAATTACGGATACTCCCGTTACAATGGCGGTGAAAAGCCATATCCGCAACGCCCGTCCCGTTGTGCTTTCCATTGCCACCAACGACGCTCTTGCAGGCTCGGGGAAAAACATTGCCGCTCTGATGAACTACAAGAACTATTTCTTTGTGCCCTTTAAGCAAGACGACGCAGAAAAAAAGCCCACCTCTCTCATGGCGGACTTTGATCTAACGGAAAATGCAATTTTGTCTGCTCTCGAGGGCAGACAGCTCCAGCCTATACTTGCCTGAAGCCTCCCTTTGCAAGGGAATCCACAAAGCGCTGCATTTCCTTTTTCGAGGTTATTGCGTGGGTATGCTCAATAATTTCACGCTGATGAGCGGGGGTAAGGGTGGCGAAATAAGCCATTGCCTCGGTATTCCTTGCCAGCGCCATTCCAAGACCCATGGGCATTTCAATTTTGCCGTCGAATATATCCATTTTGTTCTCCTTTCGGCTGTTGTACAGATATATTATTCCTCTCTCGCCCGACATTATTCGTTTAAATAAGGCTCTCTTTGAATGAGAGCCTTTTGCTTTTTTATTCATGCAGCCCCTTATCAAGCAGCTTTCTGTATTCCTCCCAGCTTATGGCTTCGCCGCCCATACTTTCAAGGTGGTCTGTGTGAAACTGACAGTCAATCATCAGAAAGCCCTTTTCCTCAAGCAGCTTTGCAAAAAGAATAAGCGCCGCCTTTGAGCCGTTTTCCATATCCGAAAACATACTCTCTCCGAAAAAGCATTTTCCGAGGCAAACTCCGTACAGTCCGCCCCCGAGCCTGCCGTCAATAAAGGCTTCAACGCTTACGGCAAAATGACTTTGGTGCAAGGCAAAATACGCCTTTTCCATTTGGTCGGTTATCCACGTTCCCTCTTCTTCCCTTTTGGCTCTGCATCTGTGCATTGTGTCCGCAAAATCCCTGTTTATCCGTATTTCAACCTTATGCTTTCTGAAAAACTTCTTCATAGAATGTGAAACGTGAATATGAGATGGTCGTATAATAAATCTTTCCTTGGGACACCACCACATTATAGGGTCGCCCTCGTTATACCAAGGGAAAATCCCGTTGCAGTAGGCAAGTACAAGCCTTTCCACCGACAAATCTCCGCCTACCGCAAGAAGTCCGTCCTCCTCTGCAAGAGTTGGGTCGGGAAACCAAATTTCATCTTCGTTCAGTGCAAAAACAGGCATTTTATTTTTCTCCCCTGTTCTTTTCTGCACCGACCTTGAACCTTCCGTCCTCAGCCGAAAGAGCAAGCCTGCCGCCCTGCTTAAGTCTGCCGAAAAGAATTTCGTCCACAAACAGCGGCTTTATTTCGTTTCGGATTACACGGTCAAGCTCTCTTGCGCCGAATTCACGGCTTATTCCTTTTTTCTTTATAAGCGTCTTTGCGGCAACGTCTGCTGAAAACTGAATTTTCCGTGCAAGAAGCTGCGAGGACAGCTCCCCAAGCTTTCTTTCTATAATGCAGGCCGCCATTTGGTCGCTCATGCTGTTGAATATCACAATTTTGTTCAGCCTGTTGCGGAATTCGGGCTGAAATGTCTTTTTTACCGCCTCCATAACCACGCTTTCGTCACGGTTTATATTTTGGAAGCCTATGCTGCTTTTGCCAAGAAAGCTTGCTCCTGCGTTGGAGGTCATAATAAGTATAACGTTTCTGAAATCCGCTTTTCTGCCCTGATTGTCAGTAAGGGTGGCGTAATCCATAACCTGAATCAGAATGTTGTAAATGTTGGGGTGGGCTTTTTCGATTTCATCAAGGAGCAATACGGCGGAGGGATTCTTCCTTATGCTCTCGGTAAGCAGTCCTCCGTCCTCATAGCCCACATAGCCTGCCGGAGAGCCTATAAGCTTTGCAACGGCGTGCTTTTCGCCGTATTCGCTCATATCAAATCGCACAAGCTTTATTCCAAGCTCCTCTGCAAGACTTTTTGCAATTTCGGTTTTCCCCACGCCCGTAGGTCCTACAAAAAGCAGGTTTGCAAGTGGCTTGTTGTCCTCAAGCAGTCCTGCTTTTGAAAATTTAACTGCGTTGACGACATTGCTTATAGCCTCGTCCTGACCGAAAATCCTGCTTTTCAGCCTTTTTTCAAGGCTGGCAAGTCCCGATACGTCCTCGGTTTTTACCGATTCCACAGGCACTCGGCAGATCGTTGTCAGCACCGTATTTATAACCGCTTTATCCACTGTTTGGATCTTTTTATCGGTTGGGTGCAGCTTTCTGTAAGCTCCCGCCTCGTCTATAAGGTCAATGGCTTTGTCGGGGAGAAAACGCTCGTGGATATATTTTGCGCTCATCTGCACCGCATATTCCATAACGCCCTTTGAGTACTTAACGCCGTGAAATTTTTCGTACCTTGACTTAAGACCCTCAAGAATTTTTACAGCTTCGGCTTGGTCGGGTTCTTTTATTTCAACGTTCTGAAACCTTCTCACAAGGCTTTTGTTCTTCTCAAAATACTTTTTGTATTCCTCAAAGGTGGTTGCTCCTATAAAGCGTATATGTCCGTCGGAAAGGTAAGGCTTAAGCATATTCGAGGCGTCAAGAGAGCCCTCTCCCACTGCCCCGGCTCCTGCAAGATTATGTATTTCGTCGATATAGATAATGGGCTTTTCCTCTTTGCCAATCTCCGCAAGCACCTTTTTAAAGCGCTTTTCAAAGTCGCCTCTGTACTGAGTTCCAGCCAGCATTCCCCCTAAATCAAGAGCGAAAACCCTTGCTCCCTCAAGCGGCTTGGGAACCTTGTTATCCCTGATAAGCTGCACCAATCCATAGGTTATGGCGGTTTTTCCTACACCCGGCTCGCCTATGTGGAGAGGATTGTTCTTATCTCTCCTGCAAAGTATCTGTATTGTCCTGTCAAGCTCCGCCTCACGTCCAATAAGGGGATTTACGTCCGTAAGCGTATCGTTAAGGCAGGGGGCGTATATCAGAGAACACTTTTCCTGCTCCTCCTCGCTGTCCGAAAAGCCTGCGCTATCGTTTTCGGGAAATTCGTCCTCGTCCTCTATGCAGGCGATTTCCCGAAGAATATCCGCCTCGGTTACTCCCTGCTTTTCCATAAAATAAACCGCATAGCTGTTTTCAAGCTTCCATAATGCGTGAACAAAATGCCTTATGCAGACCTCTTTACTGCTGCTGTTGTATGCGCTTTGCGCCGCATAGTTCAGCATATCTCTTACTCCTGCGGAAAAAACGGGCTCTGCATTGTCTGTTTTTTCAACGTATTCGTTTATATAAACCGTCAGATTGTCCGCAAGCATGGCAATATTGCCGCCACATTCCTCAAAGGAACGGGAAAAGGCTTCGTCCCCAAGCATCATAAGCAGCAGCATTTCGGGAGTGACATATTCAAATTTGTTTTCTTTTGCAAATTCAACCGCTTTGTTAAGCGCATTGAACGCTTCTTCCGAAAAATCCATTTTTACGCCTCCTCTACCGTCATTCTGAAAGGAAAGCCTTCCGATTTTGCACGGGAAAGTGCGGCTTCCACTTTTGTTACGGCAATATCGTAAGGATAGCTGCCCACAACCGCCCGTCCTTTTTTATGAACGCTCATCATAATCGCCTGTGCTGTTACGCTGTCCTTGTGAAAAATATCCGTTAGAATTTCCACCACGAAATCCATTGTGGTAAAATCGTCGTTAAGCATAATCACATTGTACTGCTTCGGCTCCTTTGTCCTGCTTTCGGAGCGTTCCTTTGCCGCATTTTTAGTCGCCATATTTTCATCTCCTGTTCTTTTTCTAATTCTACCATAATCCGACATAAAAATCAATTACCCCCAAGATTAACGTTTTTGTAACACTTCGGGTGCTATAATGATTAAAAAATTCACAAAATATGACTAAAAGCGGAAGCAATTTTAGACAGTTTTTTCCAATTTTGCCAAGCTTTTGTTGCATTTTGCAAAACAAAAGCGTATAATGTAAAACAAATCAAAAACCGCTCCGATTTAACAGACAGGAGAATTATCGTGAAGAACAAAACAAAGGAATTCAGATTCGGAAAAGCCGTAATTTCTGTTGCGGCTGCCGCATTGCTGGTTTTAATTCTTACCCACCTTGTACTTACATACAATAACGAAAGCAACGCGCAGAAAACGGGCGAGGTAATGATAAATCAGATAAGCGGCATACTTGAAAAGAACAGGTCCGCCGAGGAAACCCTGCTTGCTTCTCTCAAGGACGATTACATAATCCGTGCAAAAACGGTTGCATATATGCTTGAACATCACGAAAACGCCGAATACGACATAGACGAGCTGAAAAAAATCGCCGCCCTTATGTCAATTGACGAAATTCACCTTTTTGATGAAACGGGCGTCATTTATTCGGGCACACGCCCTGAGTATTACGGCTTCAGCTTTGATTCGGGAGAGCAGATAGGCTATTTCAAGCCAATGCTTAAGGATAAAACCCTGTCAATGTGCCAGGACGTTGAGCCAAATACCGCAGAGAGCAAAAGCATGATGTACGCCATTACATGGGACAGCAGGGGCACAAAAATGATTCAGATCGGAATAGAGCCGAAAAGAATGCTGGAGGAGCTGAAAAACAACCGGATTTCCAACGTAATAGAAAGCCTGCCCGTTTACGAGGATATGCAGTTTTATGTTGCGGACGCCGAAACAGGAGTTATTGCAGGCTCCACAGACGGAAAAAACGGAACGCTGCTCAGCGATATGGGAATTGACTGCTCTGGTATGGCGCTGAACAAATTATATCATTTCCACATTTCCTCAAACGCAAACGAATGTTCCGCTTTGTCCGACGGGCGGAATATAATCTGCGTTGTTCAGGTGGGAACGGCTTTCAAAAAGGAAATGCTTTTTTCAATGCTGATTGTGGCAGGCTGTCTTATTATTGCCGCCGCAGCGCTGCTTCTGATTATCCGACAGGCGATGAACATCAGAAAAGAGCAGGCGGAGCAGCTTATGATACTTACCTCAATGTCGAAAATGTATTACAGTATGCACCTGCTGGACCTTGCAAAAAATACCGTTACCGAATATGCCGCAAAAAATCAGGTAAAGGCGGTTGTGGAGCAAAACAGGGACATAAAAGCTACCGACGCAATGCGGGAGGTAATGCACGCCACAATGTCCGACCAGTATCTTGAACAGGGTCTTGAATTTACCGACCTTTCCACCCTTGCGGAAAGATTAAGGAACAAAAAGGTTATTTTCAGAGATTTGCTGGGCAAAAACGTTGGCTGGATAAGAATGTCCTTTATTAAAATCAGCACCGACTCCGAGGGCAACGCCGACAGGGTAATCTGTACCACTCAGATTATCGACGAGGAAAAGCGCAGAGAGGAGCGGCTTATCAGAGAATCCACCACCGACAAGCTTACACGCTGCTTCAACCGCAGAGCCTACGAGCACGATATGCACAATATTGCAGGAGTACCCGACGACAAAAGCCTTGTTTTTGTTTCAATAGACGTAAACGGACTTAAAACCGTCAACGACACCTTCGGCCATGCAGGAGGGGACGAGCTGCTTTGCGGTGCGGCAAAGTGTATGCGCCGCTGCTTCGGCGAATGGGGCAAGGTGTACAGAACGGGCGGAGATGAATTTGCGGTAATACTTTCGGCAGATTCTCAAAGGCTTGAGGAAATAAAGGAAAGCTTTGACAAGGCAGTCGAAAGCTGGTCGGGAAAAACCGTTAAAAGCCTGTCCGTTTCCTGCGGCTATGTTACGGCGGAGGAATTTCCGAACTGTACCGTTGCGGAAATGGAAAAAATCGCCGACGAAAGAATGTATGCGGTAAAAGCGGAATATTACAAAAAGCATCCCCGAAATACGTAAAAAGAGAACAAAACCCCGAGGCTGCGGAATTGCTGCAAAAGCGATCCGCCGCTTCGGGGTTTATACTGTAAATCAAAGGTTTAAGGGAATTAAAATATGACGGGAAGCGTCTTTACTTTTTGCGGATTTTGAAAATCCCCGCCTGTTTTCAGAAAGAAAATCCAAGCTCCTTCAAGGTCGGATTTTTCTTATCCTTTTCGCTGAGAAGAATTTCCGTACCCTCAGGCAAAAACCAGTCAATGCCTATATCGGGGTCGTTCCACATAAGACCTCCCTCATCGGTAGGGTCGTAAAGCCTTGTG
>JBJERI010000262.1:0-6106 GCA_051882195.1 Ruminiclostridium sp.
ACCCTGTTCAATATTCCAACCTGTCGGGAAAGCTGGCTTGTTTGTGCGGTTGACAAATATTGCTCCACTTTGGAAACGCTGAAAATCAACAAGTACAATAATCAGAGCTTTCACAACTACATAAAAATTACATAAAATTCCCCCGATACAATTGTATCGGGGATTTCCTTTATTTTCTGCTGTTAATAATTTCATACACCTTTTCAAGTGTGGGCGGATTTTCTGAAATGGGGTAACCGGTGCAGGCACAGCCTGCCGTCGCACAGGCAAATTCAACCGTTTCATCGTCGGTCATGCCCTTGTCAAGAGCGTAAATCGTTCCCGCCTTGAAGCTGTCCCCTGCTCCGAGAGTGCTGACAATGTCGAGGGAGTAAGGCTTGAAATACTTGGGCGGCTGATTTTTCCTGCCGTACATTACCTCTTTTCCGCCCATTGTGAATATTACAAGTCCCTCTGTATTGTCGGTGTAAAGCTTAAACAATTCCTCGTAGGATTTGTGGGGGTAATTATCGTCAAGGTGCTGGTGAGAAACTGCGTTTACAGCGCAATAGCGGTTCATATCGCTGTCGTAAGGGCAGTCAATAGTTGCGTATTTCTTGCCAAGCCGTTTGCAGATATGAGCAATTTCCTCGCCGAAAAACGGGTCTGTGCCTACAACGTTTGCATTTGCAATTGCCTTTTCATCAGGCTTTCCGTACCACTTTTCACTGCCCGAATACAGCCTGTTGAACTCGCCGAAGCAGGTCCGTGTGTCCCTGTCGATTATTACGTTGTCAATAACTCCGCTGTAATGAGGATTATAGGCTATGCCGCTTAAATCGGCGTTTTTCTCAGCAAAATAGGCTCTGATAAGCCTGTCGTTTTCCGTTCCCGTGTCTGTTCCTCCAAGAGCGATTTCACAGCCAAAGCTTGCAAGAATTGCCCCCGCTGTGCCCGTTTCCCCTCCAAGGTGAAAATGGCTTTCCTTTATTTCAGCGTAGCCGTCCGCTTCCGGGTATTTGCCGCAAAGCAGAAAGGAACGTGTTGTCAATATCATTCCGTATAAATAAATCATTTTCGCTCCCTTTCTCAATCGCCCTTAATAAACTGAGTGTAAGGCAGCTCCTTGAAGCCGTTGCGCTTGTAAAGCCTGATTGCGCCCTCGTTGTCCGGCTCTGCTTCAAGCCTAATTCTTGCAATGCCCGGCAGCGAAAAAAGATAGTCGAAAAACTCCGAGCCTATGCCCTTTCCTCTGAATTTGTCAAGAATATAGATTTCGTCCAGCCAGATTTCAACGCCGCCGCCCTCGTTGCTCCAGGTAAAGGCAAGCAAAGCGTAGCCTGCAATTTCGTTGTCCTGTTCAAAAATGTAGCAGTCCGCATAGGGCGAATTGCTCATAAGCTGTTCAAAGGTTTTCTCGTGATTTTCAAGGGGAATTGGATGAAGCACAGCGTCGCTGTGGTAAAACTCATCTGAAAGCTTTAAATAAATTTCCCTGTCCTCGGGACGAATTTTTCTGTACATAATACTCCTTACTGAAATGCTGTTTGCTTGCCAAGCAGCATTATGTTTTATATTGGGGTTTGTTTTTCTCAATGATTTTTTCCGACAGCTTTTCAATTACGTCACGCCGTAGTCCGTTTACTGCCGAAGCACTTAAAATCAAGCCCTCGTCAATATTGCAGCTGACCTTTCCCGCTTCGAAAACCGTTCCTCCAAGCTTTGACATTCTTGCGGAAATATCCTCGGCTGTGCTGGGCTTGTTTATGGCTTTCTGCGGAATTTCACCCTCTGTGCTGACCTTGATTCCGTTACATTCCGCAGTGCAGACCGATGGCTTATTCTCATGTATTTCCACGGAAATATCCGCCTTATAGCGCTTGTAAACATCCTTGTAAAGCTGTTTCAACTCGTTTATTGCCTTTGGTGCAGCAACCACGTCCTCTTTTGTGCGGACGCCCTGCATTTTTTCAAAGCTGCCGCTGTAATAGCCGTCCGTAAATCCGCTTCTTGAAAAAACTGCACGGAGATTTTCCATATCGGGTATTTCTCCGTTTAATGCCTTTTTGCAGGCGGTAACGGCGGCGGCAACATATTCGGGGCGCTTCATTCTGCCCTCGATTTTCACCGAGGTAACTCCTGTTTTTTCAATTTCCTGCAAATGAGAAACAAGGGACAAATCTTTCAGCGAAAGCACGTTTTCCCTTTTGCCGCAGGTGAAATTAAGGCGGCAAGGCTGAGCGCAAAGACCACGGTTGCCGCTTCGTCCTCCAAGGACGGCGGACATATAGCACTGACCGCTGAGGCACACACAGATTGCTCCGTGAACGAATATTTCGGTTTCAATATCCACCGACTTAACAACACGCCGAATTTCCTCAAGGGACATTTCCCTTGCAAGAACAACCCTTGAAAAGCCTGCCTCTTTTGCCATTTCAGCGCCGCTTGGCGAGGTTATTGTCATCTGGGTCGAAGCGTGAAGAGGAATGTCTGCAATTTTCTTTATTGTCCTTGCCACGCCGAAATCCTGCACTATCACAGCGTCAACGCCGCAGTCCGCAATCATCTCAACGGTTTTTTCCAGCTTGTCAAGCTCCGTATCAAAAACCAGCGTGTTAAGGGCAACGTGCACCTTTACTCCCGACAAATGGCAAAGGCGTACTGCCTCCTTAAGCTGCTCGGGAGTAAAATTTTCGGCGTTGCGGCGGGCGGAAAAGGTGGTTTCACCCAGATAAACGGCGTCCGCTCCCGAATTAACCGCAGCAATAAGGCTCTCATACCCTCCGCATGGGGCAAGTATTTCAAGCATTTGCTTCAGCCTTTTCCTTTTTCAGCTGTTCATTTTCAGCCTGAAGCCGTTTTATTTCGTTTTCCTTTGTTTTAACGTACTCGTCAAAAGTTTTTTCATAGTTTGAAAGCACGTTACGCATTTTTTCAACCTCGGCGTTTCCGGCGGAAACAACCGTTCCCTGTTCAAGCTGTGCTTTTAAGCGGTTTATTTCAGCGTCCTTTTCGGCGGAAATTCTTTCAAGAGCCGCTTCGCTTTCAAGAACCTTCTGTCTTAATTCCTCGGTTTCGCTGCTTCTTACGTCGGCAATCTGCTCCATTTCCCTTTCGCCGCTTTCAAAGCCTGCCTTGAGGTCGGCAATTTCCTTTTCCTTTTCGGCGGTGAAGCGTTCAAAGGTCTGTTCGTATTCCATAAGCTTTATGCGAAGCTGCTCGTTTTCGCTGTCCTTAACCGTCGCAATCTGCTCCATTTCCTTTTCGCCGCTGTAAAAGCTTGCACGAAGCTCCTCAATTTCCTTTTCCTTTTCGGCGGAAATACGCTCGAAGGTCTGCTCGTATTCCTGAAGCTTTGAGCGCAGCTGTGCGTTTTCGTCGCTTTGTACGTCGGCAATCTGATTCATTTCCAACTGTGCGCTTACAATTTCCTCGTTAAGCAGCTTAAGCTGATTTTCAAGGTCGGCCTTTTCCGCCTTTACCTTTTCAAGCTCGGCGGAAAGCTGTGGATTATCGGCAGTCTTTCTGTCCGCCTCGTCCAGCATAAGCAGAGCGGTCATTGTAACAACCTCCGCCTCGCTTTTGCCTGTCATTCTTGAATTAAGGGCAAGAATGCTGTTTTCAAGCTCCTTTGCGATTTTCTGTATTCTTTCGGGGGATTCATCTAACTTAAGGGGATAATCACGTCCGCATATTGTAATTCTTACTTTTTCCATAGCGTTACCTCTTTTAATGTACTTATTTTTATTATACACTATCCTGAGGGATATGAAAAGGGGTTTTTGAAAAATATTTCACTATTTATAGTATAGCGTGTAACAATGTTACATCAAGCATTGTGAAAACGGTAAATTTTACATTGACGGTTTTTACAAATAAGGTCTTTTCATATAGTTGAAATTGTCAATTGCAAAAATGCAATAAATCCATTACAATAATAGAGAGTATAAACCGCTTGTGAAAGGAACGTATTATTATGAAATTTAAAAAAATAGCCGCAGTGCTGGCTTCAATAGCTTTATCCGCTTCAATGCTGTCAGTTACCGCATTTGCGGACGTTGACTATATGGCTGAGGCTGAGGCAAACAAGGGTCTTACCTTTATGGGCTCCGCAGGCTGGGCTGGAGGACAGTGGATCGTGGGCAACGACAGCAAGCCTATGGAAACCCCCCTTACAATTGCCGACCTTGAAGCCGCAGACCACTTTGAAATAAGCTACACCGCTACCGAAGTTCCTCCGTCACTTGACGAAAACGAGTGCGCACAGCTTACCTTCTGCTACAAGTTCACCACCGCCGTTGACGAGGACGGAAAGTCAACCTCAATGGAAGCATATCTCCCCGAGGGCTGGTATCAGTACGGTCCGACAGGCGAGGACGGCAATTCCTATCACGTTATTGAAATTTTCGCTTGGGACGTTAAGGAATCAGACACACTGATTATCCCTACGTCGGCAATTCTTGACTCAATTGCTGACAAGGACGCAATTATGTATATGGCGCAGTTCGGTATCGGCTGCAATACATACGATTACGACGACGAATGGGTTGATGAAGCGGATATGGGCGCAGACTATGAAGTAACAATCACCTCTGTAAAGCTTTGCGATGAGCCGGACGAGGCGTCGGAGGCTGCAATGAGCAACACCGACGATACCGCCGAGGAAACAACGGCAGAGGAAACCACAGCTGAACCCGAGGAAACAACAACCTCCGAAACCACAGAAGCTCCTGCTGAAACAAGCGCTCCCGAAGCGGATACTTCTGCTTCGACAACTGATGCGGCGTCAACTGCGGAACAGCCCTACGACGGCTTCCCAATATGGGGATATATTGCAATCGGCGCAGGCGTGCTGCTTGTTGCAGTTGTAATTATCGTGACTGTTGCTAAGAAAAAGAAATAATTTGTGAAATACTCCAAAATCAGGTCGGCATAACGGCCTGATTTTTTTATTTATGATTATTGACGTTTTTTAGTTAGTTTGTTAATATTGTAATTATAAAAATGATTTATACTGTTCGCATAAATAAACCATTTTAAAAAGGAGACAAAATGCTTCAGCTAAAAAAGATAACCAAGCAATACAAAATGGGCGATACGGAAATACACGCCCTTAAGGGTATTGACCTTGCGTTCCGCGACCACGAGTTCGTTTCGATTTTGGGACCCTCGGGCTGCGGAAAAACAACCACCCTTAACATTATCGGCGGTCTTGACCGCTACACCTCGGGTGACCTTATTATCAACGGCCGCTCCACCAAGGAATTCAAGGACAAGGACTGGGACACCTACCGCAATCATTCCATCGGCTTTGTTTTTCAGAACTACAACCTTATCCCTCATCAGACGGTCCTTTCCAACGTTGAGCTTGCACTTACCCTTTCGGGCGTTTCAAAGTCGGAGCGCAGAAAGCGTGCCATTGAAGCTTTGGAAAAGGTTGGTCTTGGCAACCAGCTTTACAAAAAGCCAAGTCAGATGTCAGGCGGTCAGACACAGCGTGTTGCTATTACAAGAGCACTTGTAAACGACCCCGATATTCTCCTCGCAGACGAGCCTACGGGCGCTCTTGACACACAGACCAGCGTGCAGATTATGGAAATTATCAAGGAAATTTCCAAGGACAAGCTGATAATAATGGTAACTCACAACCCCGAGCTTGCAGAACTTTATTCAAGCAGAATTGTCAAACTTGTGGACGGCGAGGTTGTAAGCGACTCAAATCCCCTTACGGAAGAGGAAATTGAGCAAAGCAAGGCGGAAAAGTCCGCCGCAAAGGAAACAGCCAAGGGCAAAAAGTCAATGTCAATGCTCACCGCTCTTTCCCTTTCCTTCAACAACCTGCTTACCAAAAAAGGCAGAACCTTTATGACCGCCTTTGCAGGAAGTATAGGAATTATCGGCATCGCCTTAATTCTCGCCCTTTCAACAGGCGTTCAGAATTATATTGATGATGTACAGAAGGACACTCTTTCCTCCTACCCTATTTCAATTACGGCGCAGGAAACGGATATGGCGGCGTTTATGTCGGTAATGGCTGAAACCTCTACCACAATGAGGGACGCTCCAATTCAAACAATGGATTTTTTGATGATTTTGGCGGTAAAGATGTTGCAGAAGTTCTGCGCCG
>JBJERI010000263.1:0-6046 GCA_051882195.1 Ruminiclostridium sp.
CTTGAAAAAGAGGACGCAAAGGATATGAACGGCAATTTTCTTGACCGTAATTTCAGCACGGTTATGAAAATGATGAGGCTTGCGGAAATCTCCGAACAGGACGAAAATCATCGTTCTCCGCTGGACGATATGATGGACGAGCTGCGAGCCGAAAATCCGCATAGTATGGCGGTTTCGTTCTATGCTGACTTTAAGAAAGCCCCTGCGGAAACCGCAAAGTCAATCCTTATTTCTGTGGCGGTAAGATTTGCGGCGTTCAATCTCCCCGAAGTTGCGGACTTAACGCATACGGATAATATTCACCTTGACACATTGGGCGATAAGAAAATCGCCCTTTTTGTTATTATACCGTCCTCGGACGCAACATTCAATTTCCTTGCGGCGATGATGTACACGCAGCTTTTCGATACTCTGTACGATACGGCAAATTTCAAATACGGCGGCAGGCTCCCCGTTCACGTTCGATGTCTGCTTGATGAGTTTGCCAACGTCGGCACTATACCCGATTTCGACAAACTGCTTGCGACTATGCGTTCAATGGAAATCAGCGCAAATATCATTATTCAGAACTTGGCACAGCTAAAGAAGATGTACGATAAGTCGTGGGAAATACTTACGGGTAACTGCGACAGCCTGCTGTTCCTCGGAGGACAGGAAGCAAGCACCCTTGAAGCTATCTCAAAGTCTTTGGGAAAAGAAACGATAGATGTTGTTTCACAGAACAGGACACGAAGCCACAAATCTCCGTCCACATCGGAGAACAACAGTATTTTGGGTAGAGAACTTATGACAACAGACGAACTCAAGGTTATGAAACCGAACGAGTGCGTTCTGATAGTCAGAGCGCTCTACCCTTTTTTCTGTCACAAATTCGATATTGAGAAGCACAAGAACTACCCGTACCTTGAGGACAGCAACAAGAAATACGCCTATCTGATTGACGATTTGCACACAGAAAAAGCCCCTGATATGGCTGAAATTCAAACTGAAACGATTGTTCAGAAACAGCCTGCTGTCAAGGGTGATGATGAAAAAGGTATTTCTGACATTGATATACCCGATAGCGAGGAGGACAATATGACAAACATTGATGAAGAATTTGACACAGCGGAAATTGCTGCTGCTATGAAACAGCACGAAGAAATGACCGCAGGCGAAAAAGAGTTCAACGAAAATGAAGATTTGGACTTTAGGGACGATGAAACTGCTCCCGAAAACCTGTTTCCTATGGATATGTCCGCTCCGAAATCTATCGGCGAAGCGGACTTTGAAGAAATTGTCGAAAGCACATTTTAATCTAATCCGGTACTTACCGCTTTGTCGGTTGTACATATATTATTATTTTTAAGGAGGTTTTCTACTATGGAAAACAACAACACTCTCGCTGTGCAGGGCACAGCAAAGCTCACCAACCCCGTAAAGGGCTTTTGCTCTACCGTAAAGGCAAAGGTCATCAACCCCGTCAAGCGTTTCCTTTCTGCTGTGAACGCAAAGCGCAAGAAGGTTATGCTCTCCCTCTCCACTATGGTAACTATGACGATGGTTTCTACCGTTTCCGCTTTTGCCGAGGGTGAAGGTGGTGGCGGTGGCGGCGGCTCCGTTGACGGTGAAGCTGCTTTCAACAGCGTTATCGGCTTCTTTGCAACTTGGATTGGTCGTATTGGTCTTGTAGTTGCCTTTGTTGGCGGCATTATGTTCGCCCTTGCTATCAAGAACGATGACGCAGAGGCAAAGACAAGAGGTCTTATGACGCTGGCAAGCGGTTTCGTGGTATTTGCACTCACACTCTCCCTTGACCTTTTCGGTATCACAGCTTAATCAACACAATCGGCACAAGATGAGCAGACGGAACAGCGGCAGGCATTTTATGTTCTGCCGCTGTATTCCTGTGTGCAGAAACGAGGTGAAATTATAATGTGGGGGTATGGTCAATGCCTTGATACTATCAAAGGGATTGTAATGGAGCTGAACAGTATGTTCTCAATGCTTATTGAAATGCTCACAAACGACAGCCTATTGCAGACTGCCACAAGCTCCGTTCCTAATTTGGTATCCGCAATCAAAGGAACATCGATAACGCTCTGCGTGATGTTCTTCCTTATAGATTTCTTCACTAAAACCTTGCATTTACAGTGGGTGACGTGGGAAAACGTGATGATGTTATTCATCAAAATGATAGTCGCAAAGGTCTGCGTTGATAATGCGGAATTTTTTACGACAGTTATTTATAACGGTTTCAACAGCTTTGTTACCGCAATCAGCGGTACGATTACACAGTACAGCTTTATTGATACAAGTGATTGGAAAGCTGTCTGTCAGTATTTTGTTTCCGCTTCGCAAGCGTCACAGATTATGAATAATACCGACGCAGGATTTCTTAATTTCCAACCGCTTATACTCAATATGCAGATTTCAATTCAAGGTCTGATAATGAAAATCGTGATGATAATCGCAAATGTAATTGTCATTGCCCGACTTTTTGAGCTGACGGTATATACGCTTATTGCACCTGTTCCGTTATCAACCTTTGCTTGCGACGGTCTTTCCGATGTTGGTAAGAGCTTTTTGAAATCCTATGCCGCCGTAACGCTTCAGTCCATTGTGCTTGCGATAATGTTCATAGCCTATGTTGCGGTAAACAACGCTCTGATAGCGGGTCGCATAGGCAGCTACAATCTCACTTTGGACGGTATTTTAGGTCTGATAACCACGCTGACGCTGGGTATAGGCGTAATGAGTTCGGGAGCTTGGGCGAAACGTATCGTAGGCTCGATGTAAGGAGGTCGGCAAATTGATTGAAATAAAAATACCGAAAGAAATAACGGAATATAAGGAGAAATTCCTGTTTGGGCTGACAATAAGGCAGTGCGTTTGCGCTGCTGCGGCTCTTGCAATATGCGTTCCGCTTTATATTTTCGGAAAAGATTGGCTCGGCGATGATTTGGTGGGTTGGATTGTTATTCTGACCGCTCTGCCGATATTGGCGTTTGGATTTTTCAAGTATGACGGTATGCCCTTTGAACAGTTCATTGGTATGCTTTATCGGCAGAAATGGGTTGAGCCGCAGAAACGAAAGTATGAGGAACTGCCCGTCTTTTGGGGCTGTCGAAATGAAATAGTCGATGACGAGGTAGCTCATCAGCTTGCGGAGCAAACTCATAAAGAACGAAAGGAGAGAAAGAAGAAATGAGTATGTTTTCTTCAAAGGCTGGAGCTTCTGCTAAAAAGCCCATTGTCGAAAGCACGGCAAAGGACTTGGATAAGGCTCGCCTTGCAAAGCAGAAGAAGCCAAAAAAGACAAAGGAAAAGGCTGTCCGAAAGGTTGCCAAAACCGTGCAGGACACCATTCCTTACGAACACGTCCACGGCAAGTACATTTTTGAGGTGGAGAAAAACCGCTATTCGGTCACTTATTGTTTTTCAGATGTGACATACGACGCTGCGGACGCAGAGGAACAGGAGCGTATTTTTCTCGCTTACGGCGATTTGCTTAACAGCTTTGATACCTCGGACGATGTTCAGATAACGCTCCACAACAATGTTATAAACAAACAGGAGTTTTCAAGTCAAATCCTGCTGAAGCACACAGGCGACGGTTTTGATGAATACCGTGACGAGTATAACGAAATGTTGCTCGACAAAATGCAGCAGGGACAGAACGGCATTACTACCAAAAAGTATTTCACGGTCACGGTCACGGCGGCTACTTTGGAGCTGGCACAGCAGAAACTCGCCGCAAAGGAGCTGTATATGCGTACCTGTTTTCAGAAAATCGGCAGCACTATCGAAAAGCTGAAAGCAAATGAGCGTATCCGTATCATCGCAGATATTTTCCGTGGCGTTAATCAAGAAATACGCCCTATCAGCAGTTCGGAATTTTTGAGAGGTGCGGAAAAGTCGCTGTGCTGTCCTGATTACTTTGAGTTCCGAAAAGACTATTTTATGTATAACGACAAGTTTGCAAGAATGGTCTATCTGAAACACCTGCCCTCGTCGCTGGTGGACGATATGCTGAAAGACCTTTGCGAAACCTCGCTCCCGATAGTTGTAACGGTGAATATCGCTCCTGTTGAACCGAGTGAAGCAATAAAGGTTGTAAAAAGGCAGCTAACGGCTATGCGTTCCAACAAAATGCAGAAAGAGAAAAAGGCGTCACAGCACGGCGTATATTCCGATGTTATCTCCGACGATTTGAAACAGTCCCTTGCCGAAGCGGAAGAACTCCTGAACGATTTGCAGAGTAAAAATCAGAAAATGTTCCTGCTTAACCTTGTTGTAATGGTTACGGGAACGAGCTTTGACGAGCTGGATAACAATACGGACAAAATCGAAGCGGTATTCCGAAAGCACGTTTGCACTACCTCAAGAGCCAACTTTCAGCAGGAGGACGCTATGGCAAGCTGCTTACCCCTCGGAAACTGCCGCTTAAAAGTGCGCCGTACCCTGACTACGGAAAGCGCCTGCGTATTTATGCCGTTCAACTCAAAGGAGCTGTCGCAGAAAGGCGGCGTATATTACGGCTTAAATCAGACCACCAACAATCTGATTATCTTTAACCGTGCGAGCCTTATCAATGCCAACGGCTTTATTCTCGGCTGCCCCGGTGCGGGTAAATCTTTCTCTGCTAAAAGAGAAATGCTCAATGTGTTCTTGGCTACTAATGATGATATTATCATCGTTGACCCCGAACGAGAGTACACAAATCTCGTTAAGGCTCTCGGCGGCGAATTGCTGTATATTTCCGAAAGCAGTAATACGCACCTTAACCCCCTTGAAATCTCCATTGAGGAATACAACAAGGGCGAAGATGTGGTAAGCTCCAAATACGACTTTTTCCTGTCGTTTTTTGAAACAATTATGGGTAAACAAGGTATTTCCCCCGAACAGAAAACTATCATCGACAACTGTTTGCACGAGGTTTACAGAGATTTTCTGTTAGGGAAAACAACAGAAATGCCTACTCTCAAAGATTATTATGAGGTTTTATCCAAACAGCAATCCGAAGAAGCAAAGCCGCTGTATATGTCACTTGAACTTTATGTAAACGGCTCTATGAAAACATTTTCCTATCCGTCCAACGTTGATGTAAACAATCGTGTTGTTGTGTATGACATTAAGGACTTGGGCAAGCAGTTAAAGCCTCTCGGAATGATGGTCGTTCTTGAAAATCTGTGGGATAAAATCGTCCGTAACCGTGAGCGTGGTATCCGCACTCGCATTTACATTGACGAGATTTATCTGCTGTTCCGCAACGAGGAAAGCGCAAACTTCCTGTTTGAGCTGTATAAACGTGCGAGAAAATGGGGCGGTATTCCTACGGGCATTACGCAGAATGTGGAGGATTTGCTCAAATCCGACACCGCACGGTCTATGCTCTCCAACTCGGAGTTCATTCTTATGCTTAATCAAGCTGCGAGTGACCGTGACAAGCTGGCGCACCTTTTGAAGATACCCGAAAATATGATGAATTTCGTAACGGGAGCGCCCGCAGGCAGTGGTCTGATATACTGCGGTCTGAACGGCTCTCTGCCCTTTAAGGACGATTTTCCTACGGATACGAAGCTGTATAAGCTGATGACAACAAAGTTCGGAGAGTAACAATGTGGATACTGGTTGCTTGCGAAGAAAGCCAACGGGTAACAATCGAATTACGGAAATTGGGTCACATTGCATATAGCTGTGACCTTGTTCCTTGTTCGGGTGGATTTCCCGAATGGCACATACAGGGCGATGTTCTTCCTCTGCTGAATGGCTATTGTTCTTTTTCAACAATGGACAGAAAAGCTCACATACTCTGCGGAAAGTGGGATATGATTATCGCTTTTCCTCCGTGTACCTACCTCACGATAGCAGGCACTCGTCATTTCTCCCCGAAGTGCAATCCGCCCGAACGTATTGCTCATCGTGAGAAGCTGCGGGAGAGTGCCGCCGCTTTTTTTCTCAAATTTGCTAATGCAGATTGTGAAAAGATTGCAATAGAAAATCCTGTTGGCTATATGTCGAAGCACTACAAAAAGCCAACGCAGATAATCGAGCCGTATTTCTT
>JBJERI010000264.1:0-6036 GCA_051882195.1 Ruminiclostridium sp.
TCAGGCGGCTCTCCTTATAGACAAAGTCTATAAGGAGATTAGGAATCAGTATTATCACGGCTTATTCAGCTTATCCACAATTTCGGCAGACTTAACGGTCATTTCTGCCCACGAGGGCAAAAAGCCGCTTTTTATGGCGTTTCTTGCGGAGGGAATATTCGACCATGCGCAGCAGTAAAAGGGAACTTTTCCCCGTTCAAGTATTTCCTTAGCTAAATTGCTTGTAAGTGCGGCGGCAACGCCTTGTCTGCGGTATTCGGGCAGCACGTCAATGCCTATCTGCCACATATTTTCACAGTCGGCAGAACAGCCTGCCAAGCCAACAAGCTTGCCGTTATCATAAGCTCCTACTCCGAGAACGTCCAGCTCTTTTCTTTTTTCGCACAGCGCATTGCTCCACTCCGGAAGATAAAGCCCCTCGAAATCCTTTTGCTCCAGCACTTTCATCTCGTATTTGCAGTCAAGCCTTTTGATTTTGTTCATATCGGGGAGAAAATATTCCGCCATAAAGCACACCTTTTGACCGAGTGAGCTTAATTTTTCGTCAAGATAGTGCATATTGGGCGTTTCAAAGCAATGGTAAAACTCAAATTTATTTATATATTCCTCAACAATTTCACGGTATTCGTCCTTTGTTGAGGCAACAATGTTGCTGCCGTAGGAAACAAGGTTGCAGCTTACAGGTTCGCTGTAATATTTTCTTGCAAGGGGAGTAAGTCCCCACTTTGCAATTACGTTTGAGGATTTCTGAAAATCCTCGGGCTTGCAGTTTAAATCAAATGCGGATTGTTCAAAAGCAATCCGCATTATTTCTTTATTTGAATACATTTTTGTCCTTTCGGTTAAGGGTGAGGCTTACCCTCGCGGTAAGCGTTCATTATGTCCTTGAAAATTTCGCCGTTTGAGGGAGGAGTCCAGGTTATTGCGTTTGCTCCTGCCTCAATTGTGGCAAGAATGGTTTCATCGGTTGGACCGCCTGTTGCGATAATTGGAAAATCGGGGTACTGTGAGCGGATTTTTCTGACCACCGCAGGGGTTTTAGCGGCGGCTGAAACGTTGAAAATGGAAGCACCTGCTTCAATGCGCTTTGCAAAATCGTCGTTTTCTCCGATAACCGTTACCACTACGGGAATGTCGATTGTTTTTGCAACACGGGTTATTACCTCGTTGGAGGTGGGTGCGTTTACCACAACACCCATTGCGCCCTGAAATTCGGCGTGCATTGACAGGTTTACAACTCTTGTGCCTTGTGTAAGACCGCCCCCTACTCCCGTAAAAACAGGAATATCCGCCGCAGTCATTACCGCCTGTGTAATTATTGGCTGGGGCGTAAAGGGATAAACCGCAATTACGGCGTCGGCGTTTACGTTTCGGATAATGCATATATCCGTTGTAAAAACAAGGGATTTTATTAGCTTTCCCATTATTTTAATGCCGCTTGCCCTGTCGATTACCTCGGGGACCTTAAGCATAAATTTGCGCAGTGTTCCGTTGATTTCGGGCGGTATTGCTTTATTTTCCATAGGCAGCCTCCTAATATATCCAAAAGTTGTCTTTATTTACCTCGCCCGTTTTGCTGAATGCTTTTATATATGTATATGGATTTTCACTCTTTGCGCTGATTATGCATATAATAACACATACCCTGTGTGAATTTATGGCTTATCTTGAAGCAACAATGTTCATTGTGATTTTTCCGCTGTCGTCAATCTGAATAACGCCATAGGAAGCGGCATTGTGACCTCTCGGGGAATCAACACTGCCGGGATTCATAATGTAAATTCCGTCAACAAATTCCGTGCGGTAATAATGGGTATGGCCGTAAAGAGCGATTTTGCAGCCGTTTTTCTTTGCGTCAAAAATCAGGTCGCTGAGTCCGCTCTGTATATTGTGCAGATCTCCGTGAGCGCAGTAGATTTTGCAGGAGCCTGTGTCAATTACCTTTTCAATATCGTATTTGCCGTAATCACATTCGCCCTTGACAAAAACGAACTTCTTGTCGGGATGCTCTCTTTCCATATCCTTAAGCTCATGTTCACCGTCGCCAAGGTGAATGAACAGGTCTGCGTCAAGATTTTTTTCAACAATGTTTTTTAGTTTCTGATATTCTCTGTGAGAATCCCCAAAAATGACAATTTTCATATTATGTACCTCACCCTCGGATTAAATCCGAATAAAATTCATATACTCACCAATGCTGTAATATGACTTTTTTTCCTGTTGTCATTACACAAAGCTATTATAGCATATTCATATACAAAAAGTCAAACGAATATTGATGAAATTATCAACATATTTATTGGAAAGGGATGATTTTATGAACAGCAATATGGAAAAAATGCTTGAAATGGCAAGCCGAAAGCTGGGAACAAGTCCCGAAAAGCTTAAAGCGGCCATTGAAAAGGGCAGCCTTGACGGCGTTCTTGGCAATTTAAGCAAGGAGGACGCACAAAAGCTTATGCAGGTTATGAACAATCCCGAGCTGCGTGAAAAGCTGATGAAATCCCCTGAGGCAATGGCGCTGCTCAAAAAAATGGCAGGTAAGTAGCATTTATTGGAAAGGAGCCGGTGAAGATGGCTGAAGCAGAGGATTTTTCCGCATTTCTTGATCAGCTTCTTTCCTCGGAAAACAGCGGCGAAAAGAGCGAAAACAGTCAGGGCGGCAATGAAAGCAAGCAGGAGGAAAATCCTTTCGGGGACATTGATATGGAAGCCATAATGCGTATGTTCGAGATGTTTTCGGAAATGAACAAGCCCGACAAGAACACTGCCCTGCTTTACGCCTTAAAGCCCCATCTCCGTGACGAGAACAAGCGCAAGGTGGATACCGCCGCAAAGCTGCTGAAGCTGATGACTATCCTGCCGCTGTTAAAGGACAGCGGAATGTTTGACAAGCTTTTTTGATGAAAGGACGATTTTATGGAGTGGAAAAAAGCAGATACCATAACTCCCGATACCGAAAAAATGCAAAGCAGATTCAGCGGTCTTCCCGACTGCGAGCCCGATATAGAAACCATTGACGAGGACACCGACGAGGAGGTCGTGCCCGAGGAATATTTTGATGAGGAAACGGCAGGCATTGAAAACGAGCCACAGGAAAATGAGGAAACCTCCGAGCCAACAGAAGACGAGCCTGATTTAATTGATGAAAACAGCTTGGAGGGCAATGAAGAAGCTATTCCCACAATGACCTCCGACGAATTTATAAAGGCGTACATTGCAGAGGAAAACAAGGCAGAGCGACTTCGTGACGTTGATGAAGTAAAGGAGGAAATGGCGGCGTATTCCGCAATGCTCAAAAGAGAAGCCGAGGAGCAGAAAGGGGAAAAGCCTGCCCCAAACTTTGCAGGGTTTATTCAAAGCTACAACAGCAGCTTTTCAGACTGTCCCAACTGCGCCAAAAGGAGAGGAAATCAACGGGGCAAGTAGAGTTTCCCGATACTCCCGCATAAGCTGTAACGGGGAGCAATCCCACAGCTTAAAAAAGGAGGGAGAAAATATGGACTGCGAGTGCTGCAGCGACCCTTGTCCTCACTGCACAGGCTGCAACGGCAAGGACGAATTCGGCTGCGAATACTGGCGCAAGCGGTGCGACGGCTGCCGTGACGGCTGTGTGCCCTGCGGAAAGCCCTTTCCGCCGCCTCACGACCATAGACCACGTCACGACCATAGACCGCCCCACGGACCGCCCTTTCCGCCAATCTGCGGCGGAACGATTGAGAGGATACTGAGAGATCCCGACCTGCTGCTTGTGGCGGCGCTGATGCTTGTACTGTCCCGTGAAAAGTGCGACAAAAAGCTTTTGCTTGCACTTGGATATATTCTGCTTTTCTGATTGAATAATACTTCATTTTATGGGAAATATAACCCTGACAGAAATGTCAATATTCAAAAGGAAGTGTTATTATGGCAAAAAGTCAGAACAAGCAGCCAAAGCAGTCAAAAAATCAGCAGAGCCAGCAGAATCAGCAAAACCAGCAGAATCAGCAGAACGCTCAGAACAAAAAGGGCTGATAACACAGAAGCTCCCGCAGTAATCAAACGGCGGGAGCTGTTTTTATGCATTTAATATGAATCTTTCCCCTCAAGGCTGTCATCGTTTTCAATCCAGCCCTCAACGTCAATTTCACGGAAATTGTTCTTATCCTCACGGACAATTACCTTTTCAATTCCTGCGTTGATAATGAGCCTTTTGCACATTGAACAGGGCTCAACGTTTCCGCAGAGAGAGCCGTCCTTTGCGTCATGGCAGGCAAGGTAAATGGTAGAGCCTATCATGGAAATTCGGGGCGCGGAAATGATTGCGTTTGCCTCGGCGTGAACGGAGCGGCAAAGCTCATAGCGCTGACCTCTCGGTATTCCAAGGAGCTCTCGGGTACATTCTCCTCTGTCGGAGCAGTTGGCTCTGCCTCTTGGAGCGCCGTTGAAGCCTGTTGAGATTATTTCATCGTTTTTTACGATTATAGCGCCGAAATTCCGCCTTAAGCAGGTGCTTCTCTCGCAGACGGTTTCGGCTATATCAAGATAGTAATTGGTTTTGTCACGTCTTTCCATATTGTCCCATCCTTTCCTTAAGAACAGTCTTTTCTACAATTATAAGGGAAAAACCGCCTTAAGTCAACTATTTTCTTGACTTTACAGAAATATACGGGTATAATTGTAATACCATATTTTTTATTAACGGAGTAAAAATGCAGCTTACAAATATAAATGTTATAAAGGACCTGTTTCAGCGCCATGGCTTTTCCTTTACAAAATCGCTGGGACAGAATTTCCTTGTAAATCCCACCGTATGCCCCCGTATTGCCGAAATGGGCGGCTGTAAAAAGGGCGTTGGAGCAATTGAAATAGGCACGGGAGTTGGAGTGCTTACACAAGAGCTTGCAAGCCGCTGTGATAAGGTGGTTGCAATTGAAATCGACACGGGACTTAAGCCTATCCTTGAAGAAACCCTTGTGGACTTTGACAACGTGGAGGTAATTTTCACAGACGTTATGGAGGCTGACCTTGCGGAAATAATCAAAGAAAAATTCGGCGGAATGGACGTTGTGGTCTGTGCAAATCTGCCTTACTATATTACCTCTCCCGTAATAATGCGCCTGCTTGAAGAAAGGCTGCCCATAAAGTCCATTACGGTCATGGTGCAGAAAGAGGCGGCGGACAGGCTTTGCGCCAAAATAGGTGACAGAGAATGCGGCGCAATCAGCGTTGCGGTAAATTATTACAGCAAGCCCGTTCAGCTTTTCAAGGTAAGCAGAGGCAGCTTTATGCCCTCGCCAAACGTTGACAGCGCAGTTATAAGGCTTGATATTCTCCCCGAAAACAAATACGGCGTTGAGGACGAAAAGCTGTTTTTCCGCATAGTAAGAGCCTGCTTTGCTCAGCGCAGAAAGCAGCTTGTAAACCCATTGTCAGCCGAGATGAAAATTCCCAAGGCAGCTCTTGCGGAATATCTCGCAAGCTGTAACATTAAGCCGACAGCACGTCCCGAAGAGCTCAAAATGGACGATTTTGTAGCTTTATACAAGAAAATAAAAAACGAATTATAAGGCACTGTTCCCTTTTTGACATTTTTTTCTTTCAAAGGGTTGTAAAATAATCATAATGATTTTACAAACGGAGGAAGTTAAAATGGAAAGGGAACTTTTTCATTCTGTTCTCACAGAACCAAAAAGCAGTCATCTTAAGCTGCCCTTATCGGCGCTTATTGGCTTTGTACTGGCGGCAACCACGCTTTTCGGAAAAATATCGCCCTTTGCGGCGGCTTTTTTGTCAAGCCTTAGCGGAGGCTGCTGTTTTGCGGCCTTTGCAGGCAGCGCACTTGGCTTTCTTGCCTGCGGTAATTTTATGAACGCCATACCGTCCCTTGCTTCAATGGTGGCAATAGGGGCACTGCGCTTTTTTCTCGGCAAAAGCTACAGCAGGCTTATACACTTGGGCACTTCTGCATTAACGGCGGCAAGCGTATTTCTCACCAATACAGTAATGGCAAAACAGCCTACGGATATATTTATCGCCCTTGGCTTCGGGCTTGTA
>JBJERI010000265.1:0-6025 GCA_051882195.1 Ruminiclostridium sp.
TATACCACATAATGAAGAAAAAGCCCAGAGGTTTCTGGACTTTTTCGACAGACTGGCCCGACTATTATTGAATAGTCGGGTCTATTCTTATTCAATTGGCAGCGTATCAACAAATCCGCTTTCTTCAAGAATTGTACATTTCTTAAAGGAGTTTTTGCCAACCTTTGCGATAGTATCAGGCAAATTCACTTCTTTCAGCTTTTCACAGCCGTAGAACATATAGTCCGCAATTTCGTCAACGGAGGAGGGGATTGTAACTGAAACAAGTCCGATACATTTCTGGAAAACGCTGGTTTCAAAAGCAGTTACCGTGTCGGGAATTTCAATGGACGTCAGGAACTCGCACTGCTGGAATGAGCCTGCACAAAGGGTCTTGACGGAATCGGGAATTGCAATGTCCGAAAGTGAAACACATTCGCAGAAGGTATAAGCAGGCAGCTCGTTAAGCCTCTTTGAAATAACCGCTGATTCAAGAGCGGTACAGCCTCTGAAAACGCTGTCGCCCATGGACGTAACCGAATCGGGAATTGCTATTTCCGTAAGGGAGGAGCAGTTTTTGAATGCGCCTGCCTTTATTTCGGTGACGGAATCGGGAATAACAATTGAAGCAAGGCTTGTACAGCCGCTGAAACAGCCGTTTTCTATAACCGAAACAGAGGAAAGATTTACCGATACAAGGCTTGTATCAAAGGCGAAAGCGTATTGTCCAATTGATTTTACGCTTTCGGGAATTGTCACGGATTCAAGCTTTTCGCTGCACCAGAAAGCGGCCTCGTCGATTGTTTCAACGCCCTCGGAAAGGGTAATATTTTTTGCATTTGTATCGGAAAATACAAACTTGCCGATTGTTTTTACGCCATCCGGAACAACAATATCCTGTTCGTTTCCGTTATAGGCATAAAGAACGCTGCCCACTATAACAAATCCTTCCTGTTTATTCAGCCACGGGGTGTCAAAAAATGCGCCTGCGCCTGCTGTATCAATGTTCGGCGAAAGAGTAATTTCGGACAGCTTTGAACAGCCCGAAAAGGCTTTTTCGCCGATAGAGGTTATGCTGTCGGGCATTGCAACTGAGGTAATGCTTTTGTTGTTTGCAAATGCTTTGCTTTCAATTGCGGAAACCGCTTTGCCGCCTATTGTTTCGGGGATTGCAAACCCGGTTTCTGTGCCCTTGTATGAGGTTATTGCCACTGTGCCGCCGTTTAAGTCCGCTGTTTCAAAATCGCTTTCGCTTGCGGTAACAAGCTGATTTTCCGCGGATTGCGACAGGTCGGTCTGTACGGTGGATTGGGTGTTTGTATTTTCTGCTCCGTTGTCAGAACCGCAGGCGGTAAATGAGGCAAGAATTGCAAAGGCTGTTATTGCAGCCAATAAGTATCTTTTTTTCATAGAGCTGTCCTTTCTGTTAAAGGTTACAGATAAATTATAGCTTATTTCCTATTTAAAGTCAACAATAACCTAATTACTTTTCAAAAACTCATTTACTTTTTTAGCTTTATGTGATATAATTAACCTTAATAAAAACACGGAGGTAATTATGCTCAGAAAATATATATCCGCAATTTTAACGGCGGCGCTGGCAATTTCGCTGTGCGGCTGCGGCGGCACGGCTGAAAATACAACATCTTCCGATACATCGGCGGCTTTGACAGAATCAACAGAGCAGCTTGCGGAAATCGAGGAAACAAAGGAAAAAACCGACCTTGACAAGTATGTTTCCAACACGGTAATCGCCACGGGAAACAACTATATTGTGGAAAAGGCGGACAATGTTACATATCGTGCTTATCTTCCCACAGAGGAATACGGCAGCTTTGAGTACCGCTTTTATTTCAGCAACAATGTGGATTCTACCTATGACGACGGCGAAGTTGCCCACGTTGGAATGACAGGGGGAGAATACACTGTTGCAAGCGCATTTATTGCCGACGGCGGAACGGCAGCTGGGGACGAAATAACAAACTACACTCCTGTTACCTTTGACGGAGGAAGTGAGAGCAAAACCGTTTCCCCGGGGGAAATCTTTTGGAGTGATTCCGTTGATTTTGAGCTTGCAGACGGGCATTTTATTGTATGGGAATGGACCTTGTCGGGCGAAAATATCCCCTGCATTTATATGTCAAGCCTTACCGATACAAAAGCGGATTATGGGGACGGATTTACCTATTGCGACCAGATTCCCTTGCCTCAGCTTATAGGCTGCAACAGGGAAGTGAAGCTTAAAATTGCGGCAATTGGCGATTCCATAACACAAGGCTGTCAGACTACCTCAATGGCTTACGAATACTGGCTTTCACAGATTTATAACAACATAGGAACAGATTACAGCGTGTGGAACTGCGGACTTGGCTGGTCAAGATTCAGCGACGCTGCGACAGACGGGGACTGGCTTGAAAGAACATCGTCAGCTGATGTTGTTATTGTGGCTTTCGGTACAAACGACATTGCCTCCGGCGAATACGGCAAGGGCGAGGGCAGCACTGCAGGAGAAATGAATGCGTGGCTGCGCTCAATACTGGATAAGCTTACGGAAAAGGGCTGCAAGGTCATTGTTTTCAGCGCACCGCCCGAAAACTTCAACAAGCGCCTTGAACCTGTGAGAGTGGAATTTAACCGCATTGCAAAGCTTACCGCACTTGAATACGGAGCGGAATTCTTTGATTTTGCCTCATATCTCTGTGATGAAGCAGACCCATCAGTTGCTCTTTACGGCGCTCATCCCAACGGTGAGGGCGGCAAAATAGTTGCGGACGCATTTGTAAGTGAATTTGGAGAATTGCTTGGTTTATAAACTTTTAGATAAAAAAACACAGCCCGGGAAGCAGTAACTTCTCGGGCTGAAATTGTTTAACAGGATTAAAGCAATCCACGCTTAATTGCTTCATCAATAAGCTTTGGCTGAATAAGCGGATAGGTCCACTCAGTGGGCAATTTGTCGAGGAAATATATTTTTTCAATTTCACTGTGCAGCTCATCTTCCAAAGCAGTTATTTCTGCACAGAAAAGCATTCCGAAAGTTTCCTCCCCGCTAAAATTGTCATCTGAAACAACGGAATAAACACAGACAGGCTCTATCGTAAAATCAACTGCGCCTGTTTCTTCGTACAGCTCACGCCTTGCGGTTTCTTCGATTTTTTCACCCTTTTCCCTGTGTCCGCCCGGTATTTCCAGAGTGTTTCTTTGTTTGTGCTTACAAAATACAAGTTTTCCTTTATACTGTGAAATGATTACTGCAAATTTCAATAGAGAATCGTCAATTGAATCATAAAATTTAACTTCCATTTTGCCTCCGATGCTGTGTTTTAGTACCATTAAGTATATCATACATATTGCCTTATGTCAAATTACAAGCCCGCCGCATATCCTAAAACAAGAATGTTTTGAGGTGAGGCTTATGAATGTTTCGGATAAAGCGGTAAAGCTGGTTATAGCGGGCAACCCCAATGTGGGGAAAAGTACCGTTTTCAATGAGCTTACGGGAATGAAGCAGCACACGGGCAACTGGGCAGGGAAAACCGTTGACCTTGCGGCAGGAAGCTATGAGCATAACGGCAGAAAATACGAAATCGTTGATGTGCCCGGTACATATTCCCTTATGTCTCATTCGAGGGAAGAAGAGGTGGCGAGAGATTATATCTGCTTTGGCGGCTGCGACTGCGTGATTGTGGTCTGCGACGCAACCTGCCTTGAGCGAAACCTCAACCTTGTTTTGCAGGTGCTTGAAATAACGGGCAGTGCGGTGGTTGCGGTTAACCTTATTGACGAGGCGAAAAAGCACGGCATACGCATTGACTTTGAGGAGCTGGAAAAAGAGCTGGGAGTGCCTGTTGTGCCAATGGCGGCAAGAAGCGGTATTGGCTTTGAGCAGCTTAAAAACGCTGTGGAAAGGGTTATAGCAGAGCCGCCCAAAAATCCCCTCAAAATAAGCTGTATTTCCGCAATTGAGAAAGAAATCGGCGTCATTGCGGATTTGACAGCGCCAAAGGTGAGCCACTGCCTTAATCCACGCTGGGTAGCCTCAAAGCTGCTTGAGGGCAACCAAAGGCTTATTGCCTCAATTTCAGACTGCTGCGGTTTTGATCTTTCGGGGTGGAGCGAGCTTAATTCCGCTTTGGAAGGCGCAAAAAAACGCCTTGTGGAAAATGGCATCGACGAAAACCGCTATGTTGATAATCTTGTATCCTCAATTGTAATTACCGCCGAGGGAATAAGTGCCGACTGCGTTTTTCTTGATGAAAAGGGATACAATAAGCGTGACCGCCGCATTGACAGGTGGCTAACGGATAAGCGGACGGGAATACCCATAATGATCTTATTTCTTATGGTGATTTTCTGGATAACCATAAGCGGTGCAAACTATCCCTCACAGCTTTTGTCCGACTTTTTCGCATGGGGAGGGGAAAGGCTGAGAGCCTTGATGACAGGCGCTCCGCAGTGGCTGACAGGCTGCCTGCTTGACGGAGTTTACCGTGTGCTGACGTGGGTGGTTTCGGTAATGCTGCCGCCTATGGCTATATTTTTTCCGCTGTTTACCTTACTTGAAGATTTAGGCTATCTTCCGAGAGTTGCGTTCAATCTTGATAAATTCTTCAAAAAGGCTAACACCTGCGGAAAACAGGCTTTAAGTATGTGTATGAGCTTTGGCTGCAACGCTTGCGGAATTACGGGCACGAGAATAATCGACAGCCCAAGGGAGCGGCTTATCGCCATAATTACCAACAACTTTATCCCTTGCAACGGCCGTTTCCCGATGCTTATATCGCTTGCTACAATTTTCTTTGCTGGAGCGGCAATCGGCTTTGCACAGACGGCAATTTCCACCTTAATAGTTACCGCCGTAATAATCCTTGGCGTAGTTACAACCTTTTTCATTTCGGGTTTGCTCTCAAAAACAATCCTGAAAGGCATACCCTCCTCGTTTACCCTTGAATTGCCCCCTTACAGAAGACCTCAGTTTCTGAAAGTTCTTGCAAGGTCGGTGCTTGACAGAACCTTGTTTGTTCTTGGCAGGGCAGTAGTGGTTGCGGCGCCTGCGGGGCTTGTGATATGGCTTATGGCGAATATCACAATTGACGGCGCAAGTCTGCTGCAATACTGCTCGGATTTTCTCGACCCCTTTGCAAGGCTTATGGGTCTTGACGGAGTAATTCTTCTTTCCTTTATACTGGGTTTTCCTGCCAATGAAATTGTGATTCCAATTGTAATAATGTGCTATATGTCAAGCGGCACGCTGGTTGAATTTGACAGTATATGGGAGCTTAAGGAGCTGCTTACCGCAAACGGCTGGACCTGGGTAACGGCGGTTTCCACAATGCTTTTTTCACTGATGCATTTCCCTTGCTCAACCACCTGCATGACCATTTACAAGGAAACAAAAAGCCTTAAATGGACCTTTGTTTCTTTTCTTGTGCCTACGGTAACGGGAATTATTGCGTGTATGGCGTTTTCGTTCATCGCCAATATATTTGTGTGACCATAATGGGGTAAGCCGCATATTATATAGGTATCGGGAAAGGAGTTTTTATGAAAAAGTGGGTAGTTGCTGCATTGTCGGTTACGGGCGCACTTGCTGCTGCGGCGGGGATAACCGCCGTGATTCTCAAAAGGAAAAAGGACGAATAAGTACATAAAAAGAAAACCGCCGCATAACACGGCGGTTTTCTCATGAGAAAAACAACAAAACGGAGAAAAATCAACCTTTGCTTGGTTCAAGAACAGCGTAATTTCCGTCGTCACGCTTGTAAACAACGTTTACGTCCCCTGTTTCGGCGTTCTTGAACATAAAGAACGTATGTCCTACAAGGTTCATCTGGAGGATAGCCTCGTCAATGCTCATTGGACGGAGATTGAACTGCTTGTGCTTAACAACGTCGAACACCTTTTCCTCGGGAACATCGTCTGCGATTTCCTCAAAGGCATTGTCACGGAGAGATTTTGCAAGCTTGGTCTTGTTCTTGCGGATCTGACGGATAATCTTGTCAATGCAGGCGTCAAGGGCGTCGTTCTTGTCGGCGGCGGACTGCTC
>JBJERI010000266.1:0-26734 GCA_051882195.1 Ruminiclostridium sp.
ATTGTTTGTGCCTCATTTATTTGTTGAGAATTTCTCCACAATCGATGATTACACGGGTAAGCCGCTGCCTGCAACAATTTTCAGACTGCTGCGGTATTTCGCCTTTGTCTGCTCCGTACTGCTGCCGGGGTTTTACGTTGCTCTTGCCAACTTCAACCCCGAGCTTTTCCCCAACAGCCTGCTCCTTAATCTTACCGCATCAATTCAGAAAACACCTTATCCTCTACTTGTGGAATGTCTGATAATCCACATTTTCTATGAAATAATGCGTGAAGCGGGACTAAGGCTGCCGCAGAATATCGGTCATGCCGTAAGCGTTGTGGGCGGTCTTGTTGTTGGCGATATTGTGGTGTCGGCAGGGCTTGTGGGAGCGCCATTGCTGCTTATTGTGGCGATTTCGGCAATAACCTGCTTTGTTGTGCCCGACCTTTACGAAAGCATTGCGGTAATGCGCTTTGCCTTTATTATTGCAGGAGGAATGTGGGGAATTTTCGGCCTTACCGTTGTGGGAATGTTCTTTATTATAAAGGTTTGCTCCATGTCCTCCTACGGAATACCTCACCTTGCGCCTGTTGCGCCCTTTACCTTTAAGGCAATGCGTGACGTGTTCATTCACGCCGGCTGGCGCACCCTTGCAAAATCGGATATGGAAATTCAGAAAATGAACGGAGTTACAATTGACCATGACAAATAAAACGGGAAAAATAAGCTATATGCAGCTTGGGGCAATGCTTATACTTTGCCGCATTTTTGCCTCTGCAATGAGCTTTCCCGCCGAAGCGCCCCTGTTCGGTATGCAAAGATTTACCGTAATAATCTGCGCAAAAATTCTCCTTGCCGCAATGTTTATTCCGGTATTTTTCATTGCGAAAAATTACGGCGGCGAAAGCTTTCTCACCATAGCGGCGAAAAAAAGCAAGGCGCTGGGCTGGATTTTCGGCGCTATATACGGCTTGACTCTGCTAAGCATGGCGGTTATTTCCGTGGTGAAATTCGAGTATTATACAAGCTCCACCATAATGAACAAGGCAAGCGCTCTCCTGCTTATCACTCTGCTTATACTTGTTTCGCTGTACGGCGCTTACAAGGGCGTTGAGGCAATGGGCAGGGCAGGCAGCATTGTCCTTGCTGTTTTCGCAGGCTTTCTTATCCTTATGATAATTGCCCTCGCAGGAAAAATGAACCTTGTGTATCTTTACGGCGCAGTCATTGACAACAGCGAAACCTTTATTAACGAGGTCATAACCGAGCTTTCCCGAAACAGCGAGGTGCTGCTTTTTGCGGCGCTTGCGGAATACGTCCGCGAAAAGGCTCACAAGGCGGTTTATGTTTATATAGCGGCAATCGGAGTGGTTATACTTGTGCTTGCTTTCCTGTCAATAACGGTGCTTGGACCTTATATGGACAGCATTTCCTTTCCTGTTTACACTCTTGCTTCAATGTCGGATATTGTGCTTTTTCACCGTCTTGACGGAATTGACGTGGGAGTATGGGTGCTGGCGGCAATCGTCAAGGTTACGCTTTTTGCAATTGCCTTTCAGACTGCCGCTTATCATCTCTGCGGCGAAAAAGCGTCACGTTTTGCACCCCTTGTATTTCTTGCCGCAACAGGCATTCTTGGCTGGTATTTCTCCGAAAACAAGGAGATAATTATGTATGCAAAGGGCTTTTTCAATACGGGAATACCCCTTGTTATTTCGGGCTTTGTACTGCCGCTTGTTTCCCTTTGCATTGCGAAAAGGAGGAGGAAAAGTGAAAAGGCTGATTTGTTTGACAGCATTGGTTAGCTTATTGCTCACAGGCTGCGTTCCCCATACGGAGCTTAACGAGCGTGCAATAATCGAGGCGGTGGGAATTGATTTTGATAATGGGCAATATACGGTGACAATGCAGTATTACAACACCCTCGGCTCGGAATCCAACGATATTTCCGAAACAAACGTGCTTACTGCCAAGGGAACGGGAAGCAGCGTTTACAATGCCATTGCTGACGCAGGCTTTTCCGACGGAAAAACCCTTATGTTCGGGGTAAACCAGCTAATAATCATAGGCGAAAAAGCCGCTCATAAGGACATCAAGGAGCTGCTTGGCTTTGCAACCACCTATTATCAGAGCCATTCGGACGTGAAAATTGCGGTTTCAGAGGGAACGGCGGAAAATGTTCTGTCCGTGAAATTCAAGGAGGGGCTTATTTCTACCCAAAAGCTGAAATTCCTTTTTTCCAACGCCGAGGAAACAGGATTTTCTGCAAACCGAAACATTATTGAGGTAATGTCCGCAATGAGCAGCTCAACGGAAAGCGTTTGCCTGCCCTTGCTTAAGGTTGTGAATACGGATTCCGACGTGTCCGAGGACGGGCGCACGGTTGAAATATGCGGCGGCGTGGTTTACAAAAACAAGGTTATGGCGGACAAAATCAGCCTTGAAGCCATGTCGGGAGTGGAGCTGCTCAGCAATAAGGGCAGGGAAAGCGTAATTTCCCTTGTGTACGAGGGAAAGGAAATTTCCCTAAGCGCATACGGAATACACACAGAAATAACGCCCTATATTGACGGTGAACAGCTTGTTTTCGCTGTAAAAACAAGAGCCAAGGGGGAATTTCTCTCCGCAGACCTTAACGGAAACAATGCGGCGTTAGCGGAGGAAATAGGCAGGCTTGCTTCGGAGCGGCTTGAAAGCCGAATGAAAATGGCGGCAGAGGAGGCGGTTTTAAACCACGGCACAGATGTGCTTATGCTGGAGGCTGTTGTGAGAAACAAAAGCTATGGGCTTTGGCTGGAGGTTAAGGACAGGTGGGAGGAAGTGCTGAAAAACAGTCGGTTTGAGTTTGATACAAGGGTGGAGATAGGCAGATACGGAATTGAACAATAGGTCAGACTGTTGTCAGACCCATAATGGCAGGCAAAAGCCTTGCTGTTATGGGTTTTTCTTTCGTACGACGGTTTATAGCCGCTCTGATAATTCTGCTTCGGAAAGGGCAACATTTCCCTGTAAAGTTACATATTAGTAAGTTATGCACAAAAAGGTACTGTAAAATCAATAATACTTTGGTGAACACAGTACCTTGCAATGCAAAGTACAATGTGATATAATAATGATGCAAGGAAAACCGAGCAAATAAAATCGGAACGTTAAGCTTACGGCAAAAACGGAAAGGACAGGTGACGATGTGAATTCACAGCTTAAACGGGGCACGCTGGAGTTATGCGTGCTGTCCATTCTGAAGCGCAGCGACTGCTACGGCTATGAGCTTGTAAACCGCATATCGGAATGTATGCACGTTACGGAGGGCACAATTTATCCTCTGCTGAAGCGGCTTAAGGACAACGGCAGCATTGACTCCTACATTGTTGAATCCCAGGAGGGCCCGCCGAGGAAATATTACAATATAACCGATTTCGGCAGGACTGTTGCGGAAGAACAGGAAATAGAATGGTACAGATTTATTGAGGGAGTAAACGCTATATTAAAAGGGGGAGAAGGTTAAGATATGATTATTTGTAACAGCAAGGCTGAATTTATGAGCGCACTTGACAGCGAGCTTACAAAATACGGCATTACGGACAAGAGCGAGATTTTCAGCGACTTTGAACAGCATTTCACAGCAGGCTTGGAGCAGGGACTTACCGAACAGCAGGTCTGCGAAAAGCTTGGGGACATTTCGGAAATTGCAAAGCAGTATGTAGATGAAGAAACGGCAGAGCGTATCGAAGCAGCACAGGCAAGGGCGGAGGCTATGGAACAGCAGACAGCGCCGCAGACCAATACCGAGGCTGCGGGCAATTCACAGGGCTTTGAGGGCAACAGCTACGCAAGTCAGCCCGAACCGCCAAAGCCCTCTGCGGAACAGTCTTTTCAGACCGACGCAGGAGCGGTTGTAGGCATTGTCTGCGTGGACGTTTTTGTGTTTACATGGGCGCTTCCTGCCTTTGTATCAATAGTTATCGCTTATCTTTCAATACCGCTGTCGCTGGCTGTAAGCGGAATTTCCACTATTATAGGCGGTATTTTTGCCGCTTTCGGAACGGCTTTCCTTGTTGCGTCGCCCTTTGCGCCTGTAAGCACAATCCTGCTTGGCGTTATGATAGCCGCTTTAGGCGGATTGGCGGCAATGCTTGGAATTGTCATTGTAAAAGGCACAATAAACGTATTCATCAATATAATCAACTGGCACGGCAGAGTGCTTGTGGGACATAACGTTATCCACAAGAAATTCGGCAAAAAGAACAAGGAGGCTGCACAATGAAAAAGTGGACAATAATTTTTGCAATTGTGTTTGTGATAGCCGCAATTGCATTCGGCATTTCCGTAGCGGCTTACGGAGTTACCTGGGGCGAATACGGGGGAGTTGTAAGCAGTATGTCAAATTTTATGCCAAACAGCCAGCAAATGCCCGTTTCCGATTCGGAGCTTACAGGGGAATACGATAACGTTGAAATATCCGTTATTTCGGCGGATACAACAATTATCTTCGCCGATACGGACAAGGTAAAGGTGCATTACGAAACAGGAAACGCTTCAACCACCGTTTCTGCTGAAATAAGAAACGGCAAGCTTGAAATAAGGGAAAACGCTCAATTCTTCCTTTCATTCCTTGGGGGCAGCTGGAGAAAATCCACACTTGAAATCACAATGCCTCAAAAGGAGCTTGACAGGTTTACCTACAATGCAGTAAGCGGAGATATTGATTTTGACGGACTTGTTGCCGAGAAAATCGACCTTAATTCCACAAGCGGCAATATGAATTTAGGACTGTTTGCAGAGGACATTGACATAAATACCGTCAGCGGAACAATTTCCATTGCCAACTGCACCGACAGGGAATGTGATTCCCTCACTATTTACTCTACCTCAGGCGATTACAGCGTTTCAGGCTTCCATACACGGAAATTCACCGTTGACACAACGTCCGGCGATTATAACCTCAGCGGAATGTCGGGAAAATGCGAAATCAACGCCATAAGCGGCTCGATAAGCGTTGATTTTGATGAATGGAACGACGATGTTGACATAAACCTTGTAAGCGGCAATGTAAGGCTGAACGTTCCGGAGGGCTCGGGGGCTGAAATTGACTTTACGGGTATGTCGGGCAATGTAAGGGCAAGCCTTGGCGGCTCGGACGTGACAGTTGCCAAAAACAGCGGCAAAACAACGGTAGGCGGAGAAAATGTTCATAAGGTAACAGTTACCGCAACAAGCGGCGATGTAAGGATTGAAGATTAACCTGCTTCTGAAAACTCTCTTTCTTTGGAAAGGGAGTTTTTTATTTTTGTAACTCGCATCAAATTTCCTATTGTAATTTGCGCCAAAAAATGATATACTATATTGTATATAATTGTACCCAGTCAGAAATGGATGATAATATGAAAAAATGGAGCGTAAAAAAAACCGACCCTGTTGTGTCCGAAAAGCTATCAAAGGACATCGGGGAAAACAGGCTTATTTCCGATATACTTGTGGGCAGGGGAATTGTTTCGAGAGAGGATTTAGAGCTTTTCATAAACGAAACGGAGCTTTCCGACCCTTTTGAAATGGCGGATATGGACAAGGCGGTGGAGGCGATTGAAGCTGCTCTTGAAAATGGCGACAAAATTACGGTTTACGGCGATTACGACTGCGACGGAGTTACTTCTACCGTAATACTTTATCAGTATTTGCAGACGGTAGGCGGCGAGGTTTCCTGGTATATTCCCACAAGGGACGAGGGCTACGGGCTTAATATGGCGGCAATAGACAAAATCGCCGCTGACGGCACAAAGCTTATCGTTACCGTCGACAACGGAATTTCCGCCCATAAAGAGGCTGATTATATAGCGGAAAAGGGAATTACCCTTGTAATAACCGACCACCATCAGGTGCCCGAAACGCTCCCCAACGCTTACGCCGTGGTAAATCCCCACAGAAGCGACGATATGTGCAGCTGCAAGAATTTAGCAGGCTGCGGAGTGGCGCTGAAGCTTGCAATGGCTCTTGAAAGAGATAACGAAACCGTTTTTGATATGTATGGGGATATGGCGGCAATAGGCACGGTGGGGGATATTGTTCCCCTTACCGGAGAAAACAGGATAATCGTCCGCAGAGGAATTGAAAATCTCACCCGTGACGAGGAGGAGTATTACAGCGAAAACACAGGCTTAACGGCGCTTTTAAAGGCAGCGAAAATGGACGAATACCGACTGGATTCCACCGCTCTTGCCTTTGCAATATGTCCCAGAATAAATGCGGCGGGACGGTACGACAGCCCAAGACACGCACTGGATTTGTTTCTCTGCGAGGACTACGACCTTGCAAAAACCAAGGCGGAATATTTAAACGAGCTTAACGTTTTAAGGCAGAAAACCGAGCTTGAAATTCTTGCTCAGGTGGAACAGCAGATTTCGGATAATCCCAATCTGCTTAATCAAAGGGTGCTGGTGGTTTCGGGGGAAAACTGGAATCACGGCATTATCGGCATTGTTTCCGCAAGACTGCTGCAAAAATACGGCAAGCCCAATCTTGTCATAACCATAGAGGGAGATACCGCAAGAGGCAGTGCAAGAAGCGTTGAGGGCTTTTCTCTTTACAATCTCCTTGATAATTGCTCCGACCTGCTTATAAAATTCGGCGGTCATACCAAGGCGGCAGGCTTTTCCGTTGAAACAGCCAAGCTTGAGGAATTTAAGGAGCGGATTTACAGCTACGCCGAGGAAAAATATCCCTCAATGCCTGCCGATGTGATTTGCGCTGACGCAGAGCTTAAGCCGGGGGACATTACCTTGCAGAACGTTCAGCGGCTAAGCTGTCTTGAGCCTTTTGGCGAGGCAAACAACGTCCCCTTGTTTTATATGAGAGGCTGTACCCTCAAAAACGTTAAGGCTCTGAAAAATGGCAAGTATGTTTCCGTTACCGTGGATTTCGGCGGCAGGGAATACAAGGGCGTCTGCTTTTCAATGACCTTTGCGGATTTCTGGTACGGCATGGGCTCAAAAATAGATTTGCTGGTAAATCTTGAGGAAAACGACTACGAGGCCACAAAACAGCAGTACCCCGTTAACCTTAAAATAAAGGAAGCACGGCTTTCCGACTTCAATCAGGACAAATATTTTGCCGCCAAGAACACCTATGAAAAAATGATGTGCGGTGAAAAGGTGGATTCACGGCTGATGAAGCGGATTATTCCCGAAAAGCCCGTTATGAAGCAGGTTTATGATATTCTCAGAAAAAGCGGCAGGCTTTCGGTGATTTCCGAAATGGCGCTTGCTCAGGGAATAAATTATTGTATGCTTCGGGTTGTGCTGGACGTGCTAAAGGAATTTGGCCTTGTTAATGTGGATATTGTACATAACAGCGCAGTTATTGTTCCGTCGGCGCAGAAAGCCGACCTTGCCAAGTCGGAATATCTGAAAAAGCTCCGTGTGCTTGCGGAAATTGAGTAAAGAGGTGACAAAAATGGTTTATACCATTGAAATGCTTATTGACAGAATAACTTCGGGGGACAAGACCTACGACCTTGACAAAATCAAGGCGGCGTACGAGCTTGCGGCGGAGGCTCACAAGGATCAGGTGAGAAGCTCGGGCGAGCCCTATATTTCCCACCCCGTTGCTGTTGCATATATTCTCCTTGATTTTTGCATGGACACGGATACCATTGTTGCGGCTTTGCTCCATGATGTTGTTGAAGATACGGACATTCCTCTTGAAACAATCAGAAAAAAGTTCGGCGAGGACGTGGCTTTGCTGGTTGACGGCGTTACCAAAATCGGACTTGTTCCCCTTAACACAAAGGAGGAACAGCACGCCGAAAATATCCGCAAAATCCTTATGGCAATGTCAAAGGATATTCGTGTAATAATCATCAAGCTTGCGGACAGACTTCACAATATGAGAACGCTTGCCTGCCGTCCTCCCGAAAAACAGCGCAAGACCTCTCTTGAAACTATGAGCTTTTATGCGCCCATAGCACACCGCTTAGGTATGAGCGACGTCAAGGAGGAAATGGAAGACCTTGCAATAAGCTACCTTGACCCCTACGGCTTTAAGGCAATTGAGGAACAGCTTGACATTCACAAGGAACAGCGCGACACATTTATTGATACAATCAAGGGGAGAATAAGAGAGCGTATCGGCGACATTACTCCGCCGCCAATAATCGAGGGCAGAGTAAAGTCCATTTATTCAATTTACAAAAAGGTTTACGTCAAGGGCAAAAGCTTTGACGAGATTTACGACATTTACGCTGTCCGTGTAATCGTACAGACAGTCATTGAGTGCTACAACGTGCTTGGAATTATTCACGATATGTTCCGCCCAATTCCCTACCGCTTCAAGGACTATATCGCAACTCCAAAGCCTAACCGCTACCAGTCCCTCCACACCACGGTTATCGGCAGAGAGGGAATACCCTTCGAGGTGCAGATAAGAACACAGGAAATGCACAATACGGCTCAGTACGGTGTTGCGGCTCACTGGAAATACAAGGCGGGAATAAGCGGCAAGGTTGCAGGCGAAAAGCGCTTTGACTGGATAAGACAGATTCTTGAGCAGCAGCAGGAGGCGGACGACGTTGAGCAGATAACCGAGGCAATCAAGGTTGACCTTGCTCCCGACGACGTTTATGTGTTTACTCCAAAGGGCGATGTAATCACACTCCCCCAAGGCTCTACGGTTATTGACTTTGCCTACGCAATCCACACCCAGGTGGGCAATAAAATGACGGGGGCAAAGGTGGGCGGCAGAATGGCAAGCTTCGACTATAAGCTGAAAACTGGCGATATAGTTGAAGTAATGACTACCAATTCCCCCACCTACGGACCAAACCGCAACTGGCTGGATATTGTGAAAACCAACGAGGCAAAGGCGAAAATCCGTGCTTGGTTCAAGCGTGAATGCCGTGACGAAAACATTGTGGAGGGCAAAACCGCCGTTGAACACGAGTTCAGACGAAACAACATCTTTGCGGACGAAAGCTTTATGGAAGCGGTGGCAAAGCGCCAGCACTTTGATACGCTGGACGATTTCTATGCGGCTGTGGGCTACGGCGGCGTAAAGCTGAGCAAGATAATGCAGAGGGTCAAGGAGGACTATTTAAAGCTCCAGAAGCCTGCCGCTCCCGCACCCGACGCCGAGGCGGTGGTTTCCGCAAGCGTTGCCAAAAAGCAGTCCAAGGGCGTTATTATAGAGGGAATCGACAACTGCCTTATACGCTTTGCACAATGCTGCAATCCCCTGCCCGGTGATGAAATAATCGGCTTTGTTACAAGGGGCTACGGCGTTGCAATCCACAAGCACGACTGCCTTTCCGCAAAGCGTTCAATGGAAGACCCTGCCAACAAGGACAGGTGGGTAAACGCAATATGGGCGGTAAACGAGAACACAACCTACCGTGCTACAATCGACATTATCGCCGAGGACAGAACGGCGCTTATTGCAGATATTACCACAGCCATTGCCGCAAGCAGAATACCCATTCACGAAATCAACGCACATTTCCTTAAAAACGGCAACGCAAACGTAATTCTCACCATAGAAATTGCAGGAGTTGACCAATTAAGCGGCATTATTTCAAAATTGAAAAAAATTCAGGGAGTAATTACCGCCGAGCGTACGGGCAAAATGTGATATACTATATATAATAGATAGGAGAAAAAATGAAGGTAATCAAGCTTACAATGGGCGCTTTCGAAACAAACTGCTACATTGCGGCAAGCAATGAGGGCAATGCCGCTGTAATTGACCCATGCGACAGTGCTGACGTTATACTCGAAACGCTGGCAAGAAACAAGCTTACGCTGAAAATCATACTGCTTACTCACGGACATTTCGACCATATAGGCGCCTGCGAGGAGCTGGCGGTTGAAACGGGAGCGGAGGTTTACGTCAGCGAAAAGGACAATGTGCTGCTTAACGATTATGACAAAAATGTGGGCGTGCTGAAAATGTATGTGCCGCAATCTCAATTCAAGCCTGCCACAGCGGATAATTTTGTCAAGGAGGGGGACGAAATCCACCTTGACGAGATAACTTTCAGGGTTATGGAAACTCCGGGGCATACCGAGGGCAGCGTGTGCTATTTCACCGACGACTGCGTTTTCACCGGCGATACTCTTTTCAGAGGCAGCATAGGTCGGTCGGACAATTATTCGGGAAATCCCATTGTACAGCAGAAAACTCTTATGCGCCTGTGCGAAATTGAGGGAGATTATAAGCTTTACGCAGGTCACGGGGAGGATTCCACATTGAAATACGAACAGCATTACAATCCATATCTTGCATAACAAAATCTGGAAAGGAAAAGAAAATGGCAAACGTTATCAACGATTTTTTAACCATGGCAAAGGACGCAACCGACTCCGCAGTCCGCAAAAAGGACGAGCTTTATATGCTTTCAAAGCTGAAGCTTAGCTTCGTACAGCTTAATAATAAGGTAAAGGCTCGCTATGAGGCGTTGGGCAACAGGCTTTACGAAATGTACAAGTCGGGCAACGAAAACACCACCGAGCTGCTTGGTATGGTGGACGAAATTGACGATTTATTCAAGAAAATGGCAGAAACACAGCGCAAAATCGACGAATTGAGCAAGTTTATTTCCTGCCCGAAATGCTCCGCAAAGAACAAGATTGATTCCGTTTACTGCAATAAATGCGGCACAAAGCTGGTTGCAACCGATGAAGCGGTAGAGGAAAACGAAAATCAGCCCGCAGTTGAGCAGTACGACGAGGAAATGGGAATCTGACTTCCGCTATTTTCAATTCATACAGCCGCCTTTCTCACAAATAATATTATCGGGGCAGGATTGCCCTGAAAGGAGTTATTATGAGAAAGAGATTGGCATATATAGCAGCCACGGCTATTGCGGCTGCCACAATGACAGCCTCCGCAGGTGCGGCAAACGTAGTAAGAGGCGCTGAAAATGCGGTTGACGGAGTGCTTAACGGCGCTGAAAGCGTAGTAAACGGCGTTGCAAACGGCGCAGAGGATATTCTGGGCGGCAACGGCGCAAACAACGGTACAAACAACGGTGTAAATAACGGCGCTAACGTTAATGATGAAGACAGAGGCAACGGCACAGGAGACACAAACTTAGTTCCCGGCGCTTCGGGCACAGGCACAGTCGCAGGTACAGGCACAGCCGCAGGCAATAACGTTAACCCTGCAACAGGCGTAGGCCTTGCAACAGGTCTTACAGCGGCAGGGGCAGCGGCGGTTGCTCTTATTTCAAGAAGAAGAAAATGAAACAAAAAGGATTCTGTTAAATCCGACGAGGATGACAGAATAAAAAAGCTGAAAAAATAATCCGAAACAGCCTGAAATTCTATGGAGTTTCAGGCTGTTTTAAGTTTTTTTGAAATTTTTTGTGTCCGTAAAACCGCTTTCAGAGCGGTTTTACAAGATTCTCAAAAATTTTTTTAATTTTTTTAAAAAAAGCTGAAACTTTTTTCTGAAAATCTATGACTACCCCAATGTAAACGGAAACAAACCGTAGGTATTAGACACGGTTAAAGTGCTAAAATCCAATAAAATTATGCAACATATTATTTTGTACTTTTTTGTTAGGAAAATACAGAATATCAACTGAAATATGTGTATAATGACTATTGAATTTTGTATTTTAATAGTGTATAATGCAAAAAGGGATTGCAAAAGCAATTTCAAAACATATTTTTATGGAGGACAAACAATCATGAAGATGAGAAAACTCTTCGCTGGTGTTGTTGCTGCTGCTATCGCTGCTACAACATTAGCAACTGCTGCTTTCGCTGACTTCACATATTCAGCTGACAGCACATCCACAGCTTATTCCTACAGCATCACACAGACTTTCACATTTGCAAAGTCCAACGTTGACGCACTTACAGTAGGTATGTCAGGCGACCCAATGACTTACAACGAAGGCGGCTGGAGCCACGCTGCTGCTAACTACACACTGAAGACAGTTAAGGTTAACGGTCAGGACACAGGTTCTACAACACCAAAGCTCGTTAAGGGTCTCCAGAACACAGGTAAGACATTTATCGGTACAGACGTAACATCTTTCGTAATCGAATACGTTTATAATTACGATCCAGCTGTTTCCACAGAAAAGCAGGATATCGCTAAGGATATGGGCTCCTGGGCTCGTACAGCTCCAATCGCTGTAACAACAGCTGATGGCGTTATTACACTTACAGAAGCTACTTCTGAATTCTTCAGCAACACAGGCGACACAACAACATCTACAAACAACACAATCGTATTCAACTTCAAGCTTGCTGAACAGGCTGCTATCAAGAACGGCGCTGTTGCAACAATCAAGCTCGGTTTCGAAGCTACAACAGCTGACGTTGAAATGATCAAGGTTACTGTTCTTGCTGCTAACGGTTCTACACAGACAGTTCAGACTGCAGTTATGAAGGGCGCTACATCCGCTGAAATGGTTATTCCTTCTGAATACCTCTACGACGGCGACTACGGCTCCTTCATCAAGTCCATCACAGTTGGCGCTATCTCCAGCAAGTTAACAAGCAACGTTGTTGAATTCGTTGACGGCACAGTAGTTGACGATACAGACGATACAGACGATACAGATGACGTTGATGACGTTGACGATGTTGACGATGTAGATGATACAGACGATGTTGACGATACAGACGCTGACCTCGACGATACAGACGATGTTGACGCTGACGACACAGACGATACAGACGCTGACAACACAGACGCTGACACTGACAACACAGGCGACGCTGACGACACAGCTTCTGCTGACGGCGACAAGAACGTTCCTACAGGTGTTGCACTTGCAGTTGTTCCTGCTGCTGTAGCTGCTGCTGCTGCTATCGTAGCTAAGAAGAGAAAGTAATTAACTCCCTAACAGGTTAATGAATTTCGAAAGAGAGCCGCAAGGCTCTCTTTTCTTCTATGGGCTTGTTTCCGGCTTAAATTTTTTACCAAAAAATAAAGTAAAATACTACAAAAAAATACTGTAAAATTGTACAAATAAGCAATTGTATATTCTCGGTTTTTATTGTATAATTTAATGTGAATTCAAGTGAATTCAAGAAATTTTATGGAGGATTACTAAAATGAAGTTAAGAAAAGTTCTTGCAACTTCAGTTGCAGCATCTATAGCAGCTTCTGCTATGGTTTTCAGCGCATCAGCTCTTGTAACAAAGGTTGATCCAATCACACTCGATTCCGCAAGCGATACTGACAAGATGGTTCAGTATGATTTAGCAGCATTCGGTGTTGAAAAAATCGACACATTCACTATCGTTGGTCAGGTTTCCGTTGGTGATGACGGCTGGTGCGGCGGCGGCGGCGGAGTAGGCTTTGACGCTGTTGCAGGCTGGACACAGATTGACTTTGCATTAGACGGCGAAAACGTTACTCTTGACTCTGCAACAGGTGATGTAACTGTTGTTCTCGATTTCGCCGCTCTTGATGTTGACACAACTCTGGACTTCGCTAAAGAAGGCGGCTTATTACAGATCGGCTGGTGGTGGGGTTCCGGCGACGGTACTTTACAGATCACTGATATTCAGGTTAACGGCGCAAGCGTAATGGGCGGCGGAGCAGCTGCAGCAGACGGCACAACAGTTGCTATCTCCTATGTAGCTGACGGTCCTGCTTACACATACGTTGTACCCGCAGGTATGGACACACTTAACGTTACAGTTGCTGTAAGCAAAGCTGACGGCGATGCTTTCAACTGGAACGACTGGTGCGGCGCCGGTATCGCAGTTAACAACGAAAAGTTCTATCAGTGGGGCGGCGCTCAGGTTTCCTGGGGCTGGGACGCTGACGGCGACGAAAACGAAGACAGCAAGGACGGCGTAAACGGCGAAACATGGGCCGGTACAGTAGGCGCTGACGGCGGCGTTATCTCCATTCCTGTAAGCGAAGGCGACGTAGTTGATTTCTACTGCTTAAGCTGGGATACATACGCTGGCGTACAGTACACACTTACATTCGAAGTTCCTTCCGCTGAAGCTGCTGACGTAGAAGAAGACGACGCTGCTGATGAAGATGTAGCAGAAGAAGACGAAGCTGACGAAGATGTAGCTGAAGAAGACGAAGCTGACGAAGACACAGCTGATGAAGACGAAGCTGAAGAAGATACAGCTGAAGACGAAGCTGAAGAAGATACAGCTGACACAACAACAGATACAACAACTACAACAGGCGACAAGACAACTCCTGACACAGGCGTTGAAGGCGTAGCTGCTGTTGCAGGTTTAGCAGTAGTTGCAGCAGGCGCTGTAATTATCGCTAAGAAGAGAAAGTAATCTTTCTGAATAATAAGCAGACGGTCTTCGGATCGTCTGTTTTTATTTTCCACTGTGTAACGCGTTACACAAATTATACATACTTAATAAAATGTTGCAGTAAAATTGTGCATAAAGTATCTTGAAATATTGATCCGAATAGGTTATAATAATTATATTAACAGTTCATAAAATGAACGAATGTATGGAGGAAAAAGAAATGAAATTAAGAAAAATTTTAGCAAGCGTTGCAGCTGCTGCTCTCGCTGCAACATCAATGGTAACAATCGCTTCTGCTGAATCCTACAATGCTTACATTGGCTTCCAGGATACAGTATATTCATTCAGAAACGCTTGGACAGAAGCAAACTACGGTAAGGCTACAGATTACTTCAACAAGGCTATCGTATGGGGCGGAAACGATCCCGAATCCTATCCCGAATACGAAGACAGCTTCGACTATGATATTGAAGGCTATGCTATTGATGTAGATTACACAGATGCAGTTATTGACGCTGATGGTACATACACAGTTGCTATTGACGGTTTCCCATGGGAACTCGACTCTGCTTCCAGCTTTAACCTTCTGTTCATCAGCACAGATATTCCGCTTGATTCAGGCGTAACAATTTCCAGCGCTTCTATCATCGTTGACGGCGCAGTAGCTGCTACTTATGACGAACCAATGCAGAACCCTGATGACAAGAACTATGTTTGCCCACTCTTCGCTAACATCTGGAACACAGACCTTGAATCCTATGCAGGCGCTTACCCAACAGAATCACTTGCTATCGAATTCACAGTAACAGGTTTTGGCGGCGGCGCTGATGACACAGCTACAGACGATACAGCTACAGATGACACAGCTACAGACGACACAACAGCTGATACAACAGCAGACACAACAGCTGATACAACAGCTACAACAGGTGACAAGACAACTCCTGACACAGGCGTTGAGGGCGTTGCAGCAGTTGCAGGTTTAGCAGTAGTTGCAGCAGGCGCTGTAATCATCGCTAAGAAGAGAAAGTAATTTTTCTGAATAATTAACAGACGGTCTTCGGATCGTCTGTTTTTTATTTATAGGTATAATTATTCCGACAGTGATTTAAGTAAATTAAAGCGACTGTAATTTAATACTAATTCCTAATCTCCTTATAGACAAGGTCTATAAGGAGAGCCGCCTAAAAGGCGGCAAGTCAAAACCTATGGTTTTGACGGAATTAGTATTGAACGGCTTTCCTGCGGCTTTGCCGCACCCACCGCAAAGCGGTGGGCTCAACCTATAGACTTTGTCTATAGGTTGATTAGGAAATAGTATAAGGTTTACTTTAGCCCTTTTTGGAACGGATTTTATAAAATTCCACAGCACCCGATAAATATACAGTTTTTGTATATATGTCGGGTGCTTTTTGCTGTAAAAACCCCATTATAATGCGAAAAAACGCACAAGGAGAAGAAAATGTTTAACAATCAAAAATACATTACAAAAGGCGTAAGCCAACAAATAAGCATATATTTGCAGATAATTATGTGGAATCTGATCAACGAGCTTGAAATCGAAAAGGACTACCTTCAGGTATTTGAGCTGACAGATGAAAACAGTATGCAGAAAATAACCCATTCACAGGAAATGCCTCCTTACGAAAAATCACACCTAATTAAATGCGACGAGCCTGTTACCGCAAAAATATTTGTGATTGACGATGAAACCCACTCCACTATGCTGCTTGCAGAAGAATACTGAAAGGAAAGAAAAATGAGCGAACAGAAAATAATTTGCGACATCTGCGGCTGTGAAATCACAGACGGAAACTATGCTGTTTTTGACGGAGAAGTTCTCTGCGAAAGCTGCTTTGACGAAAACACCGTAATTTGTTCCCACTGCGACGTGCGAATTTGGAGTGACGATAATGCAGGAACTGACGGGACGCCCTTGTGTCAGGATTGCTATGATGAATATTACACCTCCTGCGAAGATTGCGGCAGACTGATTCATCGTGACAATGCTTATTATCTGGACGACGATGATGATTACGCCTATTGCGAAAGCTGCTACCATAACCACAGCGGTTGTATTCACGAATACAGCTTCAAGCCCGATCCCATTTTCCACGGAGACGGCAGCAGATTTTTCGGAGTGGAGCTTGAAATTGACGAGGCGGGAAAAGACAATGACAACGCCGAATTTATTTTGTCCAAGGGAAACCGCTTTGCCGAGCATATCTACATAAAATCGGACGGCTCTTTAGACGAGGGTATGGAAATCGTTACTCACCCTAAGAAAGGCTTTGCAGGAAGATATACCTGCGTAAATATTACAAATTGGAATACTGTTGAATTCAGAATGTTCAGAGGCACTCTCAAGGTAAATACCATTATTGCAACACTTGAGCTTGTTGACCATATCTGCACCCTTGCAAATATTCTTGACGATAATGAGATTACCGCATTAAGCTGGACTGACTTTGTAACAGACCTTGACGAGCAAAAGGATAAAGAGCTTATTACCTATCTGAAAGAACGCAGGCTTTATGTAAACGAGCCTGTGCGAGTAGGAGAAGATGATATTTAATAAGGAAAGGAAGAAAAAGTATGTGTGCAATATTCGGACTTATTGATTACGGAAATGTATTGACCCCAAAGCACAGGACAAAGCTTTTGTCCGTATTGTCAAACCTTTACGAACGCCGCTGAAAAGCGGTTATGAACGTTCATAAAGGTTCATTTTGGCTTTTGGGATATGTCCGTTTATGCGCTGACTTTAAGGAACTATTTTGAAAGGATATTTATGAATGGAAGAACTTTTGGCTACGCCCGTGTTTCAAGCACGGAACAAAATTTTGACAGACAGATTGAAGCGCTGATAGAATACGGCATTGCTGAGCGTGACATAATAACAGACAAGCAATCAGGCAAGGGCTTTAACCGTTCGGGCTATCTTGCACTGAAAGAAAAAATGCTCAGAAGCGGTGATACTCTTGTAATCAAGGAAATGGACAGACTTGGACGTGATTACGAGGCTATCAAGAACGAATGGCAGCAGCTTCAGCAGATGGGAGTCGATATAGTAATACTGGATACTCCTATCCTTAACACAAAGGAAAAAAGCGACCTTGAAAAGTCGCTTATCTGCAATATCGTTTTTGAGCTCCTTGCCTACACTGCCGAAAAAGAACGCAGGAAAATCAAATCTCGTCAGGCGGAGGGCATAAAGCTTGCCCTTGAAAAGGGTGCAAAATTCGGCAGACCTAAGTTCGTAGTACCGGACGATTTTGACAAGGAGTGCCGCGCTTGGCTTGAGGGAGAGCAGACAGCCGTTCAGACTATGAAAAAGTTAGGCATGAAAAAGACAACTTTTTATCGTGTGGTTAATGAGAGGATAGGTTTTATTTGAGGGCGAATGCCCTCTTTTTTTCAAAAGATTTCTATATTAAAGCCAAAGTCATCAAAAATTTTATCGATTTTCTATTTAAAAAAATTGACAGTGTAGCATAATTATGATATAATATGACTACCGATTTTGGAGGTGTTATTATGTTTAACTCAATTTCAATTAGACCGTCTAAGGACATTCGCACAAATTATGCTCAGATATCCGCATTGACAAGAGATAATCCCGTTGCAATCACAGTTAACGGAAAAGAAGATACCGTTCTTCTCAGCCACGAGGAATTTCAGAATACCTTACAATATATTTCTGAGCTTGAAGAAAAGCTTGCCGTATATTCCCATCTCGCACAAAGCATGGACGACATAAAGCTTGGAAGAGTTCAGAATGCTGACGACGCTTTTGATGAGGTAATAAACGAGTTGGAGAAGCTTGATATATGAACTGCAAAGTAGTGTTGACCGATACAGCAAAAGCGGATTTGAGGGATATTGCATTATACATTGCAGAGCAGTCAAAAGATAAAAATCTCGCAATACGTTTTGTAAATAAGCTCAGAGATAAATGCAAAATTCTTGAAACTGCGCCTGAATGCGGTTCTCTGCCCAAAGACAGAATTCTTATAAGCAACGGCTATAGATTCCTTGTGCACGATAATTACCTGATTTTTTATTACTACAGTGAAAAGGAAAACACAGCGTATGTAAATGCTGTTTTCAATGCTAAGAGGGATTATTTGAGGGTCATGAAAAGGTTTGTATGATACGGATGCCAAAAAAATCTCTCATAAATACATCTATATATGAATAATTGTACAGAGCGGCTAAGAGTAATCTTATCCGCTCTGTTTTTGTATGTCGTTTTTTACAAGATGGCATTAACATTGATAACGGATTTAACTTTTGCGAAATACCTATATAAAAAAAGAATATGACAGTTAATCTGAAATGGCTTCGAAGAATATAACACTAATTTTGCAAGTCAAAGAAAAAAATATTTTTTCGGAATTATTCTTTATTCTTGAATTGTGTATAATGATGACATAAACAGCAAAACTGTTTAAATTTATTTTGAAGGAGTCATCTATATGAACTACTTAACAACTGGTGAAAAACCATCAAGTGTCCTCTCTATTAATTGTATGAGCCCTTATTATATCGTCAAATTCTGTGCTTATATGCCGCAATCCCCATTACGCATGAATCTCACGGAAGCTGCCCGAGCTGTCCGCAACAGTCACTGTTCCAATATGGTCAATAGGGTTATAAGCACTGCCGTCGGAGGTCAGCATACCTTTGATAAAGGAGTTATAAATCACCACCACCGCAATAATTATCACCGCCGCAGAAGCAAGTATTTTCACCAGACTTCCGTAACGCTTCCACAGACCCTTAATAACTTCCACCGCACGGCTTACTCCTCGGCGGTTTTCCGACAGCTGCTGCCAATCCAGATAGACTTGCGTAAAGTTTTCGTATAGACCGTTTTTCAGCTTTTGCAGCAAAATTCCCAAAAATGAATTACGCTTTATTTCCTCGGGAGTGAAAAAGCTGTCCAGCAGCTTATAAAGCAATGCATAAGGCTTTTCATCAGAACAGGTAATAAAGCAGTTCTGACATATTTCTCCTCGGCATACGCACACCGATTCGGACATAAGCATACTGCGCTGAATAACCTCGGGACATTCCGAAAGGTCTATAAGACGGAACAGAAACTGCCGTATCATCTCCAGCTTATGCTTGTTTTCAGGCTTTTTGTAGCTGAAATAAGCCGCTGCGTTTTCTCCGTCGTAATAGTGGGTCACAATATAAAGGCAGGCGTTCTCAGTAAAGCATTCCAGTCTGCCGCTGTGCGCCATGGGGCTAAGCTGGGGTAGCCATAGATTTATCAGCTCTATACTGCGTATTTCGTTGATTACAAAACGCTGCTTTTTTCGGTTATGGGCGGTATATATGCATATATCCCCGCTCTCCTGCTCAATGGTATCAATGACATATCTGCCATTCTGCAAGCCTATGGGCATATTTCCGCCTCCTTTCATTATGCAATTTCCTCGTCTGCGTCGGACAGCTTATTGATATTCACCGCTTTTTCAACATCCTTGGTAAGGCTGTCGGATTTACGGTTCAGCGTATCCAGCTCATTCTTGACCGTGCTTCCGTCCTTAAGAAGCTCGCCTGCGTCCGAAAGAGCGTTAAGTGAATTGATATAATTCACGGGCTTTTCCCGGTTTCCCTCGGAGGGTGCTTCCTCAGGCAGCGTAAGGGTTGACGCATTTACCTTGCCAAGCCTGAAAAACAGGTCGTTCATTCGGATATACAGATTGGTGCTGTCATAAATGACTGTTTTAAGATTTTCCATTGTGTCAAGGGCAGATTTGTTCAAACCCTCGTGAAAATCAATTCTGCTTTGAGTGTACCTTGAAAGCCCCTCGGACATACTTACATCTGCGCCGCCCTTTTCCTGCTCCTTCATTGCGCCTGTGTAGCCGCGGGAGGAGGAAATGGTCTTAATGAAATCCTTGTTCCATTCCATAGGCTGAGCGCTTTTCTGAGTGCGTGCGGAAATCCTTTTGCCGAACTGATCCAGATAGAAATCCATATTTTCCTTGGCGTTAAGCGCCAATGCCGCATTGCTGATTATCTTGAAATGCTCAAAGCTGTTTACTGAATAATTGTCAATGGACTTTATAGTATCGGAAAGCTGGGGATACATCTGAATCAACAGGCTTATATCACGGAACTTGTTTTCCTCACCCTCGTTTTCAAGGAACGAAATATCATGGGTATAAACAGAATCCACTTTTGTTGAGGCGTCGTGAATAACCGTATCCGTAAAGCTGTTCAGATCGCTGCGGTTAAACTCAAACTCCTGGTTCTGCTTGGCAAGAGAAGCCATTACCTGCTCGTTTTCCTCGGAGCTGAGAGAAGAACGCAGAGCGGAAATGCTTTCTAAAAGCTCGGATTTCTTATCAAGCAGCTTCTTGTAGCTGTGGAACTTTTTCCGAATATCTTTCTTGATTGGCGTGCTTTCCTCGTCACGGTACTTGGCAAGCTGCTCCTTTTGAGCGGCGGTCATAGCTTTTCTGGTTTCCCGTGATCCGTTAAGCTTATCAAGAGCATAGTAGCTTTCAAGCTGCTCCATATTGTCCCCGAACTGCGGTACAAGCTCGTTTATTTTATCGTTTATCTTTACCAGCTCTTCATTGCTGTCCTGAAGCTTGCTGAAGCTGCTGTCGTTCTTTTTCAGATAAGCGTCAATGCCCTCGTCCTTGGTCTTGACAAAATCCTTGTAGTTTTGCATATATTCATTGCGGGATTTTTCAGCATTAGAACCTACGCTGTTGCGTTTATATGCCTGATTCAGACGATAGCGCAAATCATAATACCTGTCGGTAATTTTAATAAATTCCTTTCGGTCAAAAACAATTCCGTAATTGCTGAACATATATCCCGCAACGCTTGCAGGATTCAATTTTCCGAGAGCCGAAAGCTCGGACTGGCTGATTGCCTTTCTGTTTTCCTCTAAATTGCCCTTGTGGAGATCAACCAAGGCGTCAATAGTGCCTGAAGCTTCGTCCGAAACGCCCTGTTCAGCCGCCTGCTGATTTAACAGGCGGTGCTGCTGCTTTGTGGTTTCAACATCGTTGCTGAGTATGGTTTTCAGAATGCTGCTGTCCGCAGCCACAAGCTGGTCAAGACTTTCGGAATTCTTCTTGCGTATATCGTTCAGCTGTGGGAATATTTCCTTCTGCATTTTGGAGGACTTATCAAAAGCCTCCTCACTGCCCCAGTCCTGAAGGCCGTAAATTCTCTCATACTCGCCTGCGCTGTTTTTCAGATCCTCCATTTCCTGCACAGCCTTGCTTGTGTAGCTGATTATGGACTTGTCGCTGGCAGGATTGAACGCATTGTTCTTGAAGTCGCTGCCTATGGTGAAATTGTTGTCGAATACCCATCTGTCCCTGCTGTCATAGGAGGCGCTTCCGTCAATCTTCGCCTCTATTGCGTTAAAGGTCTTGAGATTAAAGGTGTAAAGGTCGGTGTTGATAAGGCCAAGGAGCTGCGCCTTTACAAATGCGTCCAGCTTTGCCACAAGGGCAGCGCTGCAGCCGAATTTAACAAAGGTGTTCTTTGGATCGTGGTCAACTTTTATGCCCCCGTCCGCATAATTGATTCCGATATTGCCCTCGAAATTTCCGTTGTTAAGAGCGGCAAGCAAGGTTCCCCTTAAACCAACCTTAATGTTGAACAGCTTGCTCATTCCAAGCATAAGATATGCGTCTAAGCCAACGCCTGCTGCGGCGTTAATTTCAGCGGCGGCATTCAGCTTAAGCAGCTTGTCTGTGGTATCAAGTCCCACAGTGCCCGTAAAATTGCCCTGGAAATAAGCACCGGCGAAAATAGCGCCGCCAAGACCCACAAAGGGTACAGGCGTAATCTCTGCACCCAGCTCCAGCAGATGTGGAATATTGTTGGCTTTTACATCGCCGCTGTCGGGGAAATTATCCTTTGGCAGCTTTGCTTCATATTCAACAGACAGCTCTTTCTTGGAGAAGTCCACCGTACCCTTTACGTTGTCGGTAATCTGCACTTCCATTGCGTCCGCTTCAAAAGTAAGGTCGGATTTGTCATAATCAAACTTTTTTGCGGCGCAGTCATAGGTCAGACTTTTCAGATTAACACGCAGATTCGATGCCGAAGCGCAAAGACGGTCAAAGAATGTAGTGTCCTCGTCCTGCTCTGCGTCCTCGCTCTGCTTATAGCCTTTAAGCTCAACATTTTCCATTTTGATGAGCTTTCCGCCCTCTGTGCCCTCACCAAAATCCAGCTTTTCAATGGAGGCTGTGGCAAGCTTTGGAATTGATACTTTGATGTTTTCAAGTCCCTCAACACGGGGAATATAATTATTGCTTTTGAGTATGGCAACAGAAGCCTTTCCGCCGCCCTCGAAATAATCAGAATTTATGCTTAGGGAGCCTCCCAGCGAAAAACCGCTTAAATCCTTCATAACCCCTACACTGGGACTTCCTACTGACAAAAAATCATTAAAGAACGAATAGGTCTTGTCATATATAACGCTGAGCTTTTCAAAATTGAGAGAGCTGTCCGAACCGATACACATTCCCGCAATTTCAATCTTGGCAGGATTAAGCAGCTCCGGCAGCTTTGGGGAGGAAAAGGTTATGGACTCGATTTTTAACGGAGCTTCTTCGGTAGAGGTAATTTTCTCTGCTGATATTTCCAAGGCAGGAAAGCTTATCTGAATTTCAAGGTCATCGGTGACGGGACGTAATTTTTTGTCCTTTCCGAAGGACAGTCCGAAGCCGCCGCTGAAAGACAGATTTCCGTCCCCGGGCATAGAAATTGAATTTTCAGGCAGGCTTGAAACGGTGGCTTTAACAGCGTCGCCCGTTATTTCCACCTCGCCGTCCCCAAACTCCTGCTCCAGAATTTTCATATCCTTAAATGTAAATCTGAGCAAGCCCTGTTCACCAAGCAAGCCCTGTCTTGACAGCCTTATGTTTTTTCCGTTCAAATGGAATGCGGAGGCATAGAAATAGTTCTTGTAGCTTATGCCGTTTTCCAACCCAAAAAGACCTGCGTTGACGGAGGAGGACATAAGGGCTTTTTCAGCATAGCTCACGTTTTCAAGGTCAAGGTGGAACATATCCCCCGCTCTGACATTTATTTCTCCCACCGTATCAAGAGTCATTTCCTTATTCTGATAAACAAGCATACCCGACAGATTTTCCGTGGAAACGGAATAATCCACCTCGCCTATTTTGCCCTCTGCCTCTTCAAGAGTGAAATTCTGTATAGCCGCCGCAAGGGTCAATCCCTCTGCGGCTGTCTTTGACGCAGTAACGCTTGCGGCTTCTATTTCAAACAGGTCGTTCTTGATTGCCTCGCCGCTCATAGAAATATTTTCAAATTCCACGCCGTCCTTGGATACGGAAAGGTTTGTTACTGCGCCTGTGAGATTATTCACCTCAAGCTCGCCAAGGCTGCCCGATAGTGCCGCTTCTGCGCTGTTTACCTTTATGCCCTTGTCGCTTAGGTCTGCATTGATATTAGTAAGGGAAATATTTCCCTCGTCGTCCTGCTGAACAACAGCGCTGTCCGCCGTAAAGGACAGATGATGAGCCCCGTCAGGCGAAAGTCCCACCGTCATATTCAGCTTGTTGAAGGTCTTGCCCATTATTTCCATACTGTCAGCGGCTAAAGCAATTTCCGAAGACTTGTCGGAAATAATTATCTCGTTGCTGTCGCCCGGCGCCTGCATCTGATAGTCCTTGCCAAAAAGCTTCACACGGTACTGTAAATTTCCGGGGCACGGTATATGCAGCCGTCCCTGTCCGTCAAAGGCTGCCTCGGTTTTATCTCCCTCCTTGCGGAGCTCAAGCAGCACCAAATTGACGCCGTATTCCCACTTATCCAGCACTGCGCTCATTTCGGGAGAACCGTTCTCCTCTGATTTTTTCAGCACGGCAGAGGCGTTTTCCGCATTTAATACATTTCTGTAATTTTCAATTTTTCCAAGACTCAAAGGCTCGGTTTCGGGTGTGAAGCCGCTGTCGTCCAGCTTCATTCCGCCTTTGAAATCAAAGCCGTTTTTGCCGAAAATGCCCGTTGGCATATCGGTATGTACCTTTGCGGCTGTGACAGCTCCGCCCTCGGAGGAAATGTCCTTAAGCTTTATTGCAAGGTTATTTCCGTTAACGTCAATTTCTGTGCCGTCAAACTGCGTATGTATTCCGTTAAGATCGTCCGAAAGAAAGAAAAGCCCTGTTTTTACGTTTGTATCGCCATTGTATTTGAATTCCGTTGAGGCTATTTCACCGAACTTGTCTGCCTCGCTTAGATATTCGTGCTGCAAATGAAACACTCCGCCCTCAACCGCAAGGGGACGAAATTCTCCCATAAATTTAAATTCAGCTTTTTCGGAGGAATAATCGGCAGTTGCCCGTGAGCTGAAAAGCCCCCGCTTGAAAACCGCCTTGGGGCTGTAAAGCCTTAATACATTGTGATATTCAATTAAATTAACCGCAGCATTGTCAACATTGTCGCCGCCATCCGTCTTCATTCTGTCAAGGGATTCCGCAGAGGCGTCAGACTGGCGCACTTCTCCTGCGGACATAGTGATACTTGCGTCCTGCTGAGCCTGATATGATGTACCGCCCGACTGAAACTGGGTTCTTGCCAGCAGGAAATTCTCATAGGCATTATTGGAGCGTGCCTTGTTCTCTCCGTTTGTCATATCGCCGTTTTTATATTTCTTGTTGAACTTGAAATAGCTGACGATTCTGCTGAAAAAGCCCATGATTTTCCCTTGCTTTTTGCCGGGGCGGTCAGCTGCGTCGGACTGCGCCTTAATTTCCTGCAATGCCTGCAAATTGCCTGCAATCTGCGCATTATCCTCCTGCACAGCGGCGTTTTCGGCATTGTTTGAGCGCCGCTCCTCATTTGCGGCAGAGCGGACCTGTTCAAGGCTCTCCTTGCCCATCATGTTATTCACCTCACAGAAACATTGAATATTTTCCGAAATCCTCTTTTACTGTAAGCCTTCCCTGTTTGGAAAGCTGCTTGCTTACCGCCTTAAGTATATGGGACATATTGACGGGTGCGTTTTCCGAAGCCGCAAGAAATGCGGCAGACATAACGGTGTTTTTTATCTCTGCGCCCGACAGCTCGAACTGTCCCGCAAGATAGTCAAAATCTATACCCGAATCCACAGGCATTTCCGAGGGGAACATTCTTTTCCACAGCTCCAGCCTGCGGTCACGGTCGGGGAACGGGAAATTTATAACATAGCTTATACGCCTCATAAATGCGCTGTCGATATTCTGCAGTAAATTTGTAGACATCAGCACCACTCCGTCAAAGCTTTCCAGCTTTTGAAGCAGAAAGGAGGTTTCCACATTGGCGTATTTGTCGTGGCTGTCCTTTATTTCCGAGCGCTTGCCGAACAATGCGTCCGTTTCATCAAAAAACAGTATTGCGTTGCTCTGCTGTGCAACGTCGAAAATTTCCCCAAGACTTTTTTCCGTTTCGCCTATGTATTTTGACATTACCTGTGAAATATCCACTCTGTATGCAGGAAGTCCAAGCTCGCCTGCAATGATAGTCGCCGCCATGGTCTTGCCTGTGCCGGGAGGGCCTGCAAACAGCAGAGTAAGCCCCTTTCCGTAAGCAAGACGGCTGCCGAAATTCCACTTGTCATATACAACGTGACGGTACTTTACATGAGCACAGGCTTCCCTGAGAAGCTGTTTTTCATTTTCAGGAAGCACAAGGTCGTCAAGGGTGAATTTGCTTTCTATAAGCTGTGCCTTATCGCCCATACAGCTTTCGGTAAGTCTGCCGCAGCACAGGTCGAACAGGCTCTCCTCCGCTTTTTCTCCAAGCCGCAGCTTTTCCGAAACAGCAGACGCCGCCTGCTTTATCTGCTTCGGAGTAAAACGGAATTTGTCTGCAATCTCCCACATAAATTCCTGTTCAAAGCCTTGCTCACGCCACAGACTGTAACGCTGCTCGGCGGATAATTCGGGCAGCTTTACGCTGTATTCGGGTATTTCAAGGTCGGGAGAGCAGCAGGTCTCGCCTATAAGAAACACCATTGAAGCCGCTTTCAGCGCACTGCGGCAAAGCCTTTTAAGAACAGAATCGGTGCTTTCGGGAATATCCGTCACGCAGAAATAACACTGACGGGTCATCAGCACGCAGATAATATCCTTGTCGGCGCTATTCTTTTCATCGTCTGAAAGAGCGGCATACTCGCCACAATTCACAAAAAGCACAGGATTTCCTGTAACTGCCGCACATTGCTTAAGCAAGTGCTTTCTGCCGCTGCCCTTTCTGCCGAAAAGGGATACCGCAAGCCGTCTTCCCGAGCTCATTATGCCGCATATTTCCCTATACTGCTGCTCATAGCAGATGTACCCCGTATTTTTTAGTGCGCTTAGCTTCATATAGCTGTAATCTGTGAAAAATCTGTCCGAGGAAAGCAGCACCGCAAAATATTTCCGAAGTCTTAGCTGGGATTTAAGAGGATTTTCGCTATTTTCCTCAAAGACATACTTTACCAGTGCTTCACAAAGCCTTGGCGCAGAGGAATAATC
>JBJERI010000267.1:0-6003 GCA_051882195.1 Ruminiclostridium sp.
GGTATTTTCACGTTACAGAAGCTACCACGGCTCTTCTTTTGGAGCAGGAAACCTGACAGGCGAGCCAAGACGTTATCCCCTTGAACCGGGTATTCCCGGCTTTATCCACTTTTTTGACCCCTACGTTTACCGTGAGCCTATCAAGTTTGAAAGCGAAAAGGCGGCTGCGGATTATTACGTTGCAAAGCTCCGTGAGCAGGTAATTTATGAAGGACCCGACAGCGTTGCCGCAATTGTAATGGAAACAATCACAGGCTCCAATGGCGTAATTATTCCTCCCGAGGGTTATTTGCAGGGCGTGCGTAAAATCTGCGACGAGTTCGGTATTATGATGATTTGCGATGAGGTAATGGCAGGCTGGGGCAGAACAGGCAAAATGTTCGCATTCGAAAACTTCGGCGTAAAGCCCGATATTGTAAGCTTTGCAAAGGGCGTAACCTGCGGTTATGTTCAGCTTGGCGGCGTAGTTGTAAGCAAGGAGATCGCCGCTTACTTTGACGATCATCTGCTTTCCTGCGGACTTACCTACAGCGCTCATCCTCTTGCCTGTGCAGCAGGTGTTGCCTGTGTAAACTACTACAAGGAAGCAAACATTCTTGAAAATGTAAACAAGGTGGGCAAGGTTCTTGGCAATATTCTTGAAGAGCTTAAGGAAAATCACCCTTGCGTAGGCGACGTAAGATATATCGGACTTTTCACCTCAATCGAGCTTGTTAAGGACAAAAACACCAAGGAGCCCCTTGTTCCTTACGGAAAAGACCCCGACGGCGTTATGGGAAAAATTATCGGTGCGCTTAAAGCAAAGGGCTTTATGACCTATTCACACGAAAATATGATTTTCGTTTCACCTCCGCTGATTATCACCGAGGAACAGATCAAGGAAGAAATGGTTAAGGTTGACCAGGTGCTTACCGAGGTTGACAAAACACTTTGATGAAAGACGAGGGCTAAGCAATATGGCTAATTCATACAAAAATGCGGAAAGCGTCACCCTTTCCGACTTCATTTCCGCAGACCGATTCAGAATGATACTGCCTGAACACAGACACATGGAGGGCGGCATATCCGAAATACCCGTTGAAATACAGATGAAGCGGCCCTTTGCTGATACGCTCAGCCTTAATGTGGAGTGGGACGGAATTGTTTACGGCTATGTAAGGGGCAAAAAGGCAATACTTGAAAAGCTTAAGGATTTCCCCGTTGTAACCAGAATTACCCTTACCGACTGGGACGACAAGTTTCAGCTGCTTTTCGAGGGGGAAAAGGAAACCGACGAGCTGCCCTATTTCGTTTCCGCAGACGAGGTAAGAACACTTATTGAGAATTGCAGGCGTGTTCCCGCACAAATGCTTGCAAAAAAATAATTCGGAGAAAGGACAATATTATGTATACATGCAGCAAGGAAAGAATGGCAGATAAAATCAGCACATTTTCAAAGTTCGGCGACGCAGGACACGGCGGTATCACAAGATACTCCCTGTCCCCAGAGGCTATAATGGCAAGAAAAGAGTTCAAAAAGCGCATGGAAGCAATCGGCGCTGTAATCGAGGTCGATGATGTTGCGAATATGTACGCAACTCTCCCCGGCTCTGACCCGTCAGCAAAGCGCATTGTAATGGCTTCTCACTGCGACTCCGTAAAGAACGGCGGCAACTATGACGGTATTCTCGGCGTAATGTCCGCTATGGAGGTGCTCGAAACGGTTGCAGAGCAGAAAATCCCCCATAAGCATCCGCTAACCGCAATGATATGGACGAACGAGGAGGGCTCTCTTTATCCCCCTGCAATGATGTGTTCGGGCATTGTGTGCTATGATTATCTTCCCGAGGATATCAGATGCAAGTTCAAGTACGAGGATATGATGCAGTCAAAGTCAATTCTTGACAGCACAAAGACCTTCGGCGAATCCCTTGACAAGTCGGGCTTCAAGGGCGACAAGAAGTTCAGAATTTCTCCCGACAACTATGAATATTACTTTGAAACCCATATCGAACAGGGCCCTATCCTTGAGGATAACGGCAACGATATCGGCGTTGTTGACTGCGTGCTGGGTATGTTCAACTACCGCTTGAGATTTTACGGTCAGACAACTCATGCAGGCACTTTCCCAATGCCAAAAAGACGTGACGCATTCCTTGCCGCTTCGCAGGCACTCTGCTATCTCCACGAGGAAATTGACAAGCTGGGCTACAAGGACCTTGTATATACAACAGGGGAGGTTGTCTGCCACCCATGCGTTCATACCTGCGTGCCAGATTTCTTTGATTTCTCCTTTGACGCACGTCATGAAAATCCTGAGGTTCTTGCAAAGGTGCTTGAAATTGTCAAGAGCTGCGCCGAAAAGACCTGGAGCGGCTGTACCTGTCAGGTTGTAAAGGCATGGAACAGAGATACGGTTTATTGGGATAAGAAGCTGGTTGGCTATGTAAAGAGCGCCTGCGAGGAGCTTGGGGTAAAGCATCAGTACATTCATTCGGGCGCAGGACACGACGCACAGTTTGCCGCTTATATGCTGCCCGCAACAATGATTTTCGTTCAGAGCAAGGACGGACTTTCTCACTGCGAGCCTGAATTTTCAAGTGTTGAACACTGCACCGAGGGCGCAAGCGTAATGCTTAATGCAGTGCTTAAGGCTGACAGCGAATAATGTTGACAAATAAAATGATTTAAATTATAATGGACGGAGCATAAGGCGGAAACGCACAGCCTTTTCCGTCCATTTATTTCAGCGAGGTGTAATATGAGCAGAGAATTTTTAATGCCCCGTCATATTGTTATGGGTGAAAACGCACTTGAAGGTGCGGCAAAATATTTTAAGACAATGGGCACAAAGGCGCTTTTGATTTCGGGCACGGTAACTTCAAAAGCTCCTTGCTTCAGCCGGCTTGAAAAGGCAATTAACTCCGCAGGAGTAAAAACCGTAAGCTTTACTGAAATTCACGGCGAGCCTACGGACAAGACCGTCAACGGGGCGCTGGCGGTTTATAAGGAAAACGGCTGCGACTGTCTTGCGGCAATAGGCGGCGGGAGCGCTCTCGATACAATGAAAGCGGTAGCCGTACTTGCGGCAAAGGGCGGTAAAATTTCCGACTATATGGGAAAGCTTATCGAGGGAGAATTGCCCTTTATGGCGGCAATTCCCACAACGGCAGGCACAGGCTCCGAGGCAACACGCTTTACGGTTATAACCGACACGGAAACAGATATAAAAATGCTGCTTAACGGCGAGCCCCTTATTCCTGACCTTGCCATAGTCGACCCTGCATACACCGTTTCATCGCCCAAGGGCATTACCGCCGCAACAGGACTTGACGCCCTTACCCACGCAATTGAAAGCTACACAAGCAGAAAAGCCCAGCCACTTACCGATACTGTTGCAATTTCGGCGATAAAGCGCATTTTCAAGTATCTTCCCATAGCATACGAAAAGGGCGATGACCTGAAGGCGAGAGAGGAAATGTCCGTTGCGGCATTTGAAGCGGGTATTGCAATAAACAACGCCTCCGTAACCATTGTTCACGGAATGAGCCGCCCAATTGGCGCAAATTTCCACGTTCCTCACGGCATTTCAAACGCAATGCTTCTTGAAAAGTGTCTTAGCTTTGCTCTTGACGGAGCTTACGAGCGCTTTGCCGACCTTGCAAGGGCAATAGGCGCCGCCGATAACAGCGACAACGACAAGGAAGCCGCAGAGCTGCTTATTTCGGCGATAAACAAGCTCTGCAGAGTATGCGAGATACCAACACTTGAGGGATACGGAATTGACCGCAATGAGTTTTTCGCAGTTATTGACAAAATGGCGGCGGACGCAGTTGCAAGCGGAAGTCCGTCAAATACGGTAAAGACGGTTACTGTCGAGGACGTTAAAAGTATTTACCGCAGTCTTTGGGACTAAGCAAAATAAAAAAGCAGGCTTTGCGGAGCAAAAAAGTTCCGCAAAGCTTTTTGCTTTACGGAACAATTGTTATTTCAGTATTGAGTAAATTTCCTCAAAGGGTTCAAGGGTGCGCTTTAAAATGCCTTTCATATAGGCAATGCAGATACCGTAATTTGTCATCGGAACGCCGCTTTCCTCTGCGCAGGCAAGTCTGTATTTCATTTCACGTTCGTTAAGAGTACAGCCGCCGCAATGGACAATCAGCTTGTATCTGCTTAAATCCTCGGGGAAAGTGCCGCCCGAGCTGAACTCGAAATTGAAGTTTTTGCCCGTGTATTCCCTTATCCAGTTTGGCAGCTTCACAGTGCCTATATCCTCGCATTGTCTGTGATGAGTGCAGCCCTCGGAAATAAGGATCGTCTCGCCCTCGGATAAGCTGTCAAGAGCGGTAACGCCCCTTACGTTAGCTTCAAGGTCGCCCTTGTACCGTGCCATAAGTATTGAGAAAGAGGTAAGCTGAATATCCTTAGGCACAATGGCGGCAACCTTTGCGAAAGCCTGACTGTCGGTGATAACCATTTTCGGCTTTGCGCCAAGCTTTTTGAGAGTGTCATCAAGCTCCGTATCTCGACAAACAATGGCGGTTGCTCCTGCTTCAAGGACGTCACGGATAGTCTGCTGCTGGGGGAGAATAAGCCTGCCCTTGGGCGCAGCCTTGTCTATGGGAACGACCAGCACGGCAAAATCACCAACGCTTAGCAAATCTCCGCATATCTTCAAGGTTTCGCTTTTCACGTCAAGCTTTCTGCCCATCATTTCCTTTAATTCATAAATGTTGGTTTTGTTCAGAGCGTCGGTGTAAATCTCATCGGCTTTGGCTTCGGGAATTGCCGTGAGCAGTCCGCACTTGTTCATTACCTTTATGTAAGGCACGTTGCGCTCTTTCAGCTTGTTTATAATTTCCTCGTCAAAGTCGGTAATTCCCACGGTGCTGTCAATGACTACAAGAGCAATATCAGACTTGAACAGCACACGGTAGCTCTGCTTTACACGCTGTTTTCCAAGGTCGCCCTCGTCGTCAAGTCCAGCCGTGTCGGTAATAAGAACTGGCCCAAGAGGAAGCAGCTCCATTGCCTTTGAAACAGGGTCGGTGGTTGTGCCTGCCGTGTCTGAAACCACTGCAAGCTCCTGCCCTGTAATTGCGTTGATTAGGCTGGATTTTCCCGCATTTCGTCTGCCGAAAATGCCGATGTGGATACGTTCTGCGTTTGGTGTGCTGTTAAGACTCATAGTTTGCTCCTTTCAAATCAGAAGCGGAAATCTCTTTCTCCGCTAATGATATTGTTTATATATTCGGCGGCTTTTGCGCGCACCTTTTCGTTGGGAATTGTGGTAAGCTCTCTTGCTATAAGCTCCTCGCCAATGCGCTTTGTATCGGGCGAAGCGTAATCCTCAAGATATTCCTTAAGTGTCATAAGTGCATTGGGGTGACAGCAGTTCTGAATCTGTCCCGACTTGCAAAGGCTCATAAAGCGGTCGCCCGTTCTTCCCAGACGGTAGCAGGCAGTGCAGAAGGATGGAATATACCCAAGCCGCATAAGCCAGTTTACAACCTCGTCAAGACTTCTGTTGTCTGATACGTCAAACTGTGCGGAATTTTCCTCTTCCGGCTCGGGCTCGTAATAGCCGCCTACGCTGGTTTTTGAACCGCCGCTTATCTGTGAAATGCCGAGATGAAGCACTCTTTCACGGCACTTCTGGCTTTCACGGGTGGAAACAATCATTCCCGTATATGGAACGGCAATTCTCAGGCAAGCCACAATTTTAGCAAAGGTATCGTCGGTGATTCCGTTGTCGAAGGTATCCGGGTCGATGTCGTCCGCACGTCTTACTCTTGGTACAGAAATTGTGTGAGGGCCAACACCGTGGACTGCTTCAAGGTGTTCTGCGTGCATAAGCAGTCCTGCAAATTCGTATCTGTACAGCTCCAGCCCGAACAATGCGCCGATTCCAACGTCGTCAATTCCGCCCTCCATTGCTCTGTCCATAGCCTCTGTGTGATAGGCGTAATTGTGCTTTGGCCCCGTGGGGTGCAGACGCTCGTAGCTTTCCTTGTGATAGGTTTC
>JBJERI010000268.1:0-5928 GCA_051882195.1 Ruminiclostridium sp.
ACCTGAAAACTGCCATTCAGGGCAAGGGCAGATGCTATCTGTTTCTCGATGAGCTACAGGAGGTTGATGGTTGGGAAAAGGTTGTGAACAGTCTGCTTGAAGGCTGTGATGTTGATATTTATGTTACAGGCTCAAACTCAAAGCTGATGTCAAGCGAGATTTCAACCTATTTAACAGGCCGATATGTTTCGATTCCTGTTTATACACTTTCCCTCAAGGAATATCTCACATTCAAGAACAAGGATTTTTCTGAAGCAAGAACTGTATTTGACGAGTATATCCAGTACGGCGGATTTCCGCTTATCGGTATCAGCAATTTCGATACACGCTCAGCTTATCAGATCGTTGAAGGAATTTACGCTTCTGTTATCACAAGAGACATTTCCAAGCGTCACCAGATACGGAATAAGGAACTTTTTGACCGTGTTGTACGCTATATTATTGAAAATGTGGGAATGACCTTTTCCGCTTCATCCATCGTGAAATTTCTCAAAAGTGAAAACCGCAGTCTTTCGGTTGAAGCAATTTACAACTATATTAAATGGCTCACCGAAGCGTTTATTATTTATCCTTGTCAGCGATATGATTTACAGGGCAAGGCTGTTCTGAAAACGCAAGAGAAGTATTATCTTTCCGACATTTCGTTCAGATACAGCCAAGTGGGCTTTGACAGAAAGATGCTTTCTGCAATGTTCGAAAATGTAGTGTATCTTGAAATGAAGCGCAGAGGCTATGACGTCTATATCGGCAAGAATAGTGCAAAGGAGATTGACTTTGTAGGAGTCCGCAGAGAAGAACGCATCTATGTTCAGGTCTGTGTGGAGCTTCCGACAGAGTCCACCCGTGAAACGGATAATCTTATGGAAATCAAAGACCATTATCACAAGTACGTTGTCTGCCGCGACCCTCTTGCAATCGGTAATGACAATGGCATAGAAATCGTGCATATAGCAGATTTTCTTCTGAGAGAGAATTGGTGATTTCAGATTCTGACACATTTTGCTATACAAATACAAAAACCTCCCCATTCCTTTCGGAATGAACCGCCCCCTGTCAAGTAGACATCAGAAAAAACAAAAGAATATTTAGAATTTCTTCAAAATCCACTCTGCTGCGCAGCAGGGTGGATTTTTCATGCCGCCGCTGCCGAGTGATATTCCATAGGAGTCATACATTTGAGTTTTAACTGGTAACGTTTGGTGTTGTAAAACTCTATGTAGTCATTAATAGCATTTATAAGCTCCTCTTTAGAGGAAAATTTTCTCAGGTAATACATCTCGGATTTGAGTATTCCCCAAAAACCTTCCATAGGTCCGTTATCAATACATCTTCCAACTCTGGACATACTCTGCCTCATTCCTGCTTTCATAAGCATATTATGGAAAGTTTTGTTTGTATATTGAAATCCCCTGTCGCTGTGAAACAGCGGATGAGCTGTAGGATTATTGGCAACAGCTTCGTTAAAGGTTTCAAATACAAGCTGATTGTTGTTGCTCGTTCCTATCCTGTATGAAACGACACGTCTATCGAATATATCGAGTATTGCACTCAGATATACTTTTCTGACTTCGACGCCAACATAATATTTAAATTCTGTTACATCGGTAAGCCATTTTTCATTAGGTGCATCGGCATAGAACTCTCTGTTGAGTACATTTTCTGCTGTCACTTCCGGAGTGGACTTTATGTAATTGTATTTCTTCTTACGGCATACCGATTTCAAATTCAATATCTGCATAAGTCTGCGGATTCGTTTCTTGTTAAAATGCGTTTTGTGCCGCCTGTTTACGGTTACTGTCATCTGACGGTATCCAAGTATACCGTTCTGTTCTTCGTATAATTCCTTTATCCATTCAACAAGTTCCTCATTTATCTGCTGGCTTTTGCTCGGTGTTCTTTTCAGCCATTTGTAGTAGGCGTTTCGGCAGATATGCAGCTTTGCACAAAGCTTGTTTATAGGATAACCTTCGGTTTTGTTTAGATACTGTATTGCTATGTACCTATCTTCCTGCAGTACTCCGCTCAATGACCGCCCCATCTCAGTTCTCTCAATTTTTTTAGCAGTGCTATTTCCATTTCCTGATCCTTTATCTTTGCCTGCAATATCTTGTTTTCCTGACGAAGGCGGTCTTCCTCTGTGAGTTCATTTTCAGGCTTTGCCTTTCCTCTGCGGTCGGTCAAACCCTGTACTCCTTTTTCTTCGTATTTGCGTACCCAGGAATATATCTGCTGATATGATACCTTGTAAGTTTCTATTGTTAAACCATAGTCTTTTCCGTGTTCTATGCAGAAGGCTACTATTTCTGCTCGTTCTTCCTGAGTTGTTTTTCTTCCCTTGGTAATATAAATCTCTCCTTTAGCGGAGCTGCGCTCCTTGAATACTCTATGACCATTATACCATAAAATCCAGTTCCTGAGTTGCCTTTCACTTAATATTTCATATTTTTTACATATTTCCTCCTGACTTCCTCCGCCGTTCAGATATTCCTTTACTGCTTTCAGTTTCAGTTCCGTGGAATACTTCTTGTTCTTATGACTTCTTCTTGGCATAAAATAACCCCCTTAGTGTAGTCTCGAATTTTTATTTTTTCGAGTGTCTACTCTAAGGGGATTATATCAGAATGAGGAGGTCATTTTGTTTCTTATTCACATCAGCTTATCCGCACTTCAACGGTTAAATCCTCCCACTGTTTAGCACGGAGGTAGTTGCCGCCGGATTTACGGAAAGCCTTTGCGGTTTCAAAGTCAATTCTGAATTCCCAGGACAGCACAATTTCTGGCAAATCCTCGGATTTTTCGAGAACTCCTTGTTTATCTAAGAGCAGCCTGTGCAGTAATCTGCGTAGGCAGTCAAAATTGACAATGCAGATATTATGTACATCGGAAGCGGTTTTGTCCGCTTCCTCGCCGTATAAATACACATACGGTCTTTCTTTGGAGTTTGCTCTGCCTTTGACTGCAAGATTTGTTTGCGTTTCGGAATCAGCTCCTGTGGATAAGTGCCACTCATACACGCCTTCGCTTGTGGGAACAACAGATGAAACAATATCTTCCAATACCTCGTGTCCGAGCTCTGTTTTGCTGTCGGAAATGTCATTCAACGCCGAGATAATCTTATCAAGGTCAAGTGTATCAGCTTTGGGAGTTGCAGGGGATACAGATGTCGCCCGACTTCTGAGGTTTTTGATTTGTGCTTCATATTCCGCACGCTTCTTGTTATATTCCTCTTTGGTAATCTCTCCGTCAGTACGCATATCAATCAGAGCGTCGAGCTTTCGTTCAAGCTTAGCGATTTCAGCTTCATAATCAAAAGTCGGAACAGCTTCAGGAGTACTCTGCGTATAATATTTCTTGATATATTCAAGTGCGTCCTGCATATCCTTCGCTCTGTTTGCCCAATGCTCATTAAAAATAAATTCGCCCATCATATCCATTTTCCACTGAAGAACAGTCTTGTTATCGCAATATCCTTCCGTTTCAAGTCCAGCCTTTTTGCGATTAGCCGCATTGCCGTGATTAAGCTTGTTATAACAGATATAGCAGAAGGTCTTGCTGCCGTCATCGTGCTTATGATACACATTCTTTCTGAATTTCGAGCCACAAGTACAACGTAGTTTTCTCTGCCATAAATCAGCAGAAGGATTATATCCCGTTGATGTGGTAATGCCGAACTTGTCCTTGCTGACAATTCTTCTTTTTGCAAGAAGTTCGTTGCACTTATTCCACTGTTCTTCGGAAATAATAGCTTCAAAATCGCCCTTTTCATAGATATAACTATCTCGGTCACGATTGGTAATACGCTTCTGCTCTAAGTAGTTGTTACTTCGGCTCTTGTTGTAGCATACACAGCCTTTGTAAGTAGCGTTCGCAATAACACGAGTGATATAGGATACATCCCAGCGGACAAGTCCCGACGAATTTTTACGTCCACGTTCAGTCAGCACCTTTGCAATTTTAGCACCGCCCAAGCCTTGTTCATAGAGGTCGAATATCATTCTGACAGTTTCGGCTTGCTCAGGATTGATAGTATAACTCTCACCGGCCTTGCGGTTATATCCTAAGATGTTTCCGCTTCCATAAAGCACTCCGTTCTCACGGCTTATACGCTGTCCCGCTTTTACTCTTTCGGAAACCTTTCGGCTTTCTTCCTGAGCAAGAGTTGCCATGAGGGAAAGTCGAAGCTCGCCGTCGCCGTCCATAGTCCAGATGTTGTCCTCGACGAAATAAACCTCAACGCCGATGTTTTTAAGTTCACGGGTAAAGTTGAGCGTGTCAACTGTGTTTCTTGCAAATCTGCACACTTCACGGGTTACAATCAAATCGAACTTTCCAGACTTAGCGTCCTCTATCATTCTAAGAAAAGAAGGTCTTTTCTTCGCCTGAGTTCCTGTGATACCTTCATCAATATACTTGTCGATAACATTCCAGTTGGGATGATATTTCGCTTGGTCGGAATACCACTGCATCTGATTTTCAAGAGCCGAGAGCTGAGCCTCGTGTTCTGTTGAAACTCGTCCGTAAAATACAACTGTGCGTTCACGATTTCGGTCAAGCTTTGTGTAGTCCATAAAGCTGTTAAATGGTTTTACCCCTGACATAGTTGTTGCATTACTCATAATTTTTAATTCCTTTCATATTGTGATTTTTCGCAGAAGTGAAATCTCCTGCTATGTAAATGAAAGTCAATATTTTTATATCACTTTTACGTTTTAAAGTATAATATCACAATAAGAAATATTTGTCAAGGTCACAGCCAAAGGTGTTGCATTTACTTTTGCACAAACTGCGTTCTTTCGATAGACATCAGCTCCTTTATTTTGAATTCAGAACGTTCCGACATATTCATTATATCAGATGAAAATGCAAAAGTCAGTACCAGAAGTGTTCCATTTTTGTCCCAATTTTTTCTCAAAAAAGTCTCAGAAAAGTCTCACGTTGAAAATACTGTTCTGATTCGTTTTCCACCCGTTATTACAACCCTCCTTCTTCTGAAAAATTTCAAAACATCCTGTAATTATAATTGTATCATAGTCGTTGTTTCGTTTTCGGGACAATGAAAATTTTTCTGAAAAATTATTTTTTCATCTGCCTTTCAATCGAGCGAAAGTGAGAATTCTGTCAAGGGGTTTGGGTTCTCCCAACAAGTTTTTTGTATTTGTCTGTGCTGACGATTTTCGGAGAAAATCGGGCAGTGTATAGACAAATGCTATGCTTGCTGTCAAGCAAGCGTATGTTGCAAAAAAGTGATTGTGTAGCCACAAAGGCGATGCTTGCTCTCAACAGAACGAGGTTGAGGGCGAACATTTATTTTTTCAGATTTCAATAAAAAATGCTGAGTGTGGCACAAATCATATGCTTGCTGTCAAGTTCGTTGATATAAATGAATAATAATTATTGCCATTTCAAAAATTGTATGTTATAATTATTTCATCGTATTTATACGAATCGAAGCTATACAGGAGGGATTTATTATGAGAATAAATCATGGAGACGCAATAACTTTAGAAACTATTGTTAGAAGTGTTTTTAACTGCGATAGAGCAGGAATGGGTGGCTATATCGATGCCGACCATTTTGAGTCCGAGCCTTTCGATGCAGCGTTAATTGCGCTTGCACCATTGTGGCAGAAAGCCGATGGACATGAAATTGAAGATTTTCTGTTTAAATGGGAACACATCCTAAGAACCGATAATAATGAAACTGATGATATTAGTGCTTATATTGAAGAATTTGATAATATTGTTTCGGATTTGTTAAAGTGTTAATTCTGATGTGATACAAACATATCAATGAGCAACTGCACATAAATATTATTATTTTTTACAAATCTTTTAGCATAATATTACAAAGCGCATATCCCCAAAGGGATATGCGCTCAGTCTGTCCAAAAACCCCATATTCCACACGGAATATGGGGTCAATTTTTCA
>JBJERI010000269.1:0-5857 GCA_051882195.1 Ruminiclostridium sp.
AGAGCCATGGAGTTTTACGAGGAACAGGGAATTTCCGATACCGTGTTATCTCTTGAGCTTACAATGTCCCTTGCAAAGGGCGTTAAGCATAATGTTCCCGTAGGGCTTATCGCCTACGGAAAGCTGCCGCTGATGATTACAAGGAGATGTCCCGTAAAGGACGGAAAGCCCTGTGATAACGGAACTTACTGCGGCGGAAAAATCACTGACAGAAAGGGCAGCGAGCTTGAAATAATCTGCTCAAACACCTGCGAGCTTTTAAACCCCGACAAACTGATTTTAAGCGACAGACAAGAGGATTTAAGCTGCTTTGATTTTGCGGTGCTTAAGCTTGCCTACGAGGAAAACGTGGGCGAAATTCTTGATATGTACCTTGAAAGCAGAAAGCCCCAGGGCAGGCTTACAAGAGGACTTTATTACAGAGGAGTGGAATAATGAACATAAAGGTAAAAAGACTTAATGAAAAGGCAAAAATGCCATTCAGAGCCACAGAGGGCAGTGCAGGAGCAGACCTTTGCGCCTGCATAGAGGAAAGTATTGTTATAAAGCCAAAGGAAAGGCTGCTTGTGCCTACGGGACTGGCGGTTGAAATACCAATGGGCTATGGGGGCTTTGTTTTCCCGAGAAGCTCCGTTGCAAGCAAATTCGGCGTTTCCCTTTCAAACTGCGTTGGGGTCATTGATTCTGATTACAGAGGCGAGGTAAAAATTGCAATAATAAACCACGGCACAGAGGCATATACCATAAACGACGGGGACAGAATTGCACAGCTTGTAATTCTTCCCGTTGATATGTGCAGCTACACCGAGGACGATGAGCTCAGCGGCACCGAAAGAGGTCAGGGCGGCTTTGGCTCAACGGGAATTGCCTCAAAGTAAGTCCTGTTCGTCAGAATTCCTAAAAAAACTTTTATTTATATTGTATTTTTTCCGCAAATCGTGGTTGTAACCGCAAAAAAATCGTGTTATAATAAAGAGTGACTGATATTGCAGAAAAAACAGGAGGAACACCAATGTTTTCAAAGGACATAGGCATAGATTTAGGCACGGCAAACACCCTTGTATATATGAGAGGCAAGGGCATTATTATAAGAGAACCAAGCGTAGTCGCAGTTGACGTAAAGCACGACAGTGTAAGATATGTAGGTCAGGAGGCAAAGGACGTAATCGGACGTACTCCCGGTTCAATCGTTGCGGTAAGGCCTCTTAAGGACGGCGTTATCGCAGACTTTGATATGACCACAAGCATGCTTCAGGAATTTATCAAGAAGGCGCTGAAAAACAGAGCTTTCGTAAAAGCAAGAGTAATTATCTGTATTCCGTCGGGGGTTACCGCCGTTGAAAGACGCGCAGTAAAGGAAGCCACCCAGAATGCAGGCGCAAAGCGTGTTTCCATAATCGAGGAGCCAATGGCTGCCGCAATCGGCGCAGGACTTCCCGTTGCAGAGCCCACAGGCTCAATGATAGTCGATATCGGCGGCGGTACAAGCGAGGTTGCAGTTATTTCTCTGGGCGGCATTGTTACATCACGCTCCGTAAGAGTAGCGGGAGATGTGTTCGATTCCTCAATTATCAACTACATCAAAAAGAAGTACAACCTGCTTATCGGTGAAAGAACAGCGGAAAACATCAAAATTGCCATCGGCTCTGCCTACAAGTATTCGGACAACGAGCCCGTAATGGACATCAAGGGCAGAAACCTACTCAACGGTCTGCCTGAAAATATCACAATCACCAGCGAGGAAATCAGAGAGGCTCTTTCCGAGCCATTAAGTCAGGTAGTTGAAGCGGTAAAGACAACCCTTGAAAAGACTCCTCCGGAGCTTGCGGCGGACATTATCGACCAGGGCATTATGCTTGCAGGGGGCGGCGCATTGCTTAAGGGACTTGACCTGCTTATCAATGCTGAAACGGGTATGCCCGTTAAAATTGCGGAAAGACCACTTGACTGTGTTGCAGACGGCACAGGCAAGGTGCTTGAAAATATTGACAAGCTTATCGACGTGCTGACAGACGACGATTCAAGAAGCTATTAAAGCAGACCTTACGGGTATTGCATCAAAAACTTGCGGGCGGGTTTTTATCCGCCCGTAACTGATAGAAAGGGGCGCAGAAATGAGAGAATTTTTCCATAGCGGCAAGTTCAAGGTGCTTGTGTGCATTTTTGCGCTTTTGTTCGGCTTTATGATTTATGCGGCGGTTTCGGGGGGCGCTGCCTCCATTCCCGAGGCAATACTCACAACAATCACACAGCCCTTTGCCACAGCAGCAACAGCCGTTTCCGACTGGGTACAAGGCACAATAGACAAGTTCGTCAACGCCGACAAATACCGTCAGGAAAACGAAATTCTCCGTCAGCAGCTTTCCGCAATGTATCAGCAGATAATGGACAAGGAAAAGACTGACGAGGAAAACGAAGAGCTTAGGAAAATACTTGGCATTGCCGAGGAGCACAGCGATTTCCGCTGGTCTGCTCCCTGCTCAATAATTGCAAGAAATTCGAGCGACATTTTCGGCGGCTTTACCATAAACCGAGGCTCAAACGACGGACTGGAGCTTTACGACCCTGTGTTTACCGCAGTGGGACTTGTGGGAAGAATAAGCGAAATTGCTCCAAGCTACGCAAAGGTAACAACCATACTTTCCACCGATATTGAAATAGGCGCAATAACAGCCACCAACCACGTTGTTGGCGTTATCGAAAACGACATAAAATATTCCGCCGACGGAAAATGCCTTATGAGCTATATCTCAAAGGAAAGCAATATAAAAGAAGGGGACGTTGTGGTAACATCAGGCAGCGTTGTTTTCCCCGAAAGTCTTATTATAGGTACAGTTACAGAGGTTTACGACGACGAAAACGGACTTTCCGTCCACGCCGTAATTGAGCCTGCGGAGGACGTTTTCAAAATCACAAGCGTATTTGTTATAACCGACTTTGAGGGACAGGGAGTAGAAACAGAATAATTTCCCGGGAAAAGGTCAGAAATATGAAATATAAAATCAACACTGCCAAAGCACTTACAAGAAAAGCCAAACTGCGGATTTTTCTGCGCTGGTTTTTCTATGCTTTGGTATTGCTTTTTTTCTATATGATAATGAGCAGCGGCGCTTTCAAAACCTGGCAGCCAAGGCTGATTATACCCCTTGCCATTTCCGTTGCAATGTTTGAGCGTGAGTTCAGCAGCTCTGTTTTTGCAGTGTTCTGCGGCTTTATGCTTGACATTGCGGCAGGAATGCTGTTCGGCTTCACCAGCGTGTGGCTTATGCCCTGCGCTTTGGCGGCAAGCCTGCTGGTGGTTAATCTCATAAGAGTGAACGTGGTAAATGAGCTGTGGCTGTGCGCTGTAAGCTGCACTGTAATCGGCTTTATGGATTATCTTTTCAACTATATGATATGGGATAAGCCAAATTCGGAAATCGTGCTGACGGGCTTTATTCTGCCCTCAATGATTTCAACGGTGGTTTTATCCCCTGCCGTTTATTATCTTGTAAAGCTTATTGCAAAAAAATTCGGCGAAAAAGAAACAAGAGAGCTTAACGAAGCGGTTGAAGACAAGGAAGAGGAAGAAGTCAAGGTTAAGGTATAGGAGGCTTTCATGTCCAAAATTTCAGGCATTATAAGAACAATGGTGCTTGTTGCCATAATTGTTGTACTGTCCTTTCTCTGCGTAATTCAGCTTATGAGGATTCAGATAGTGGAGGGCAGCACCTATGCGGAGGCTTCCGAAAAAAGCTATACCGCAAATCAGACCATTCAGGCGGCAAGAGGTCAGATTTCCGACGTAAACGGGGTTATTTTAAGCTCCAACAAAACCGTTTACAAGGTAATTATTCAGAAAGCCTTTTTCACTCAGGGCAGCGAAAATACAACAATCGCAAGAACGCTGAATATACTGAAAAACAACAGTGAGGAATGGATTGACGAGCTGCCAATTACAATGACCGAGCCATATAAATTCACAGGTGACGAAGCCACCATAGACAAGTTCAAAGCCAAAATCGACGTCAACGTTGACGCAACGGTGGAAAACTGCATAAACGCCCTTATCAACCGATACAATATCGACACGGTGAAATACGACAGTCAGATGGTGCGCTATATTGCAGGAGTGCGCTATCAGATGGAGAAAAAGGATTTCTCCTACAACAACCGCTATATTTTTGCGGAGGACGTTTCAAAGGAAACGGTCATAAGCTTAAAGGAGCAAAGCTTTCTTTTAGGGGGAATAGACATTGTTGAAGAGCCAACGAGAGTTTATCTCCGAGGCTCAACCGCTCCCCATGTTCTTGGCACAATAGGCGCTATTTCCGAGGAAAAGTACGCCGAGCTCCGTGACGAGGGGTACAGCCTTAACGATACAATAGGCACAAACGGCATTGAAAAGGCAATGGAAAGCGTGCTCCGAGGAGAAAACGGCGTCCGCACCATTACCCGTGATTCCAGCGGAAGCGCCATTTCCGACGAGGTAACTCAGGCAGTGCAGGCAGGAAACAGCGTTAAGCTTACTATTGACGCCGAGTTTCAGGACACAATGCAGGAAATACTGGAAAATCAGATAAACTGGCTGCACTATTACGACGACCCAAACAGAGGCAATCTCTGCGACGCAGGAGCGGCGGTGGTGCTTAACGCAAAAACAGGTGCAGTGCTGGCAATGGTAAACTACCCCACCTACGACCTAAACGACTACGTTGAGAATTATTCCGCAGTGCTCAACGCCGAGGGCAACCCTCTTTACAACCGTGCAATAAACGGACTTTACCGCCCCGGCTCTACTTTCAAGACAATAACAGGCTCGGCAGGACTTATTTCGGGGCTTATCGACAGGACCTCCCAAGGAATATGTAACGGAGTTTACACATATTATTCTGATTATCAGCCAAAATGCACGGGCTACCACTACGGCTACACCATAACGGACGCGCTTAAGGTTTCCTGCAATATTTTCTTCTACGACCTTGGAAGACGTATGGGAATTGAATATCTTGCGGATTTTGCGTCAAAATTCGGTATAGGAACAGATTTGGGGCTTGAAATAGGCGGCTCCAGCGGCAGAATGACAACTCCCGAGCTGTACGAAAAGCTGGTGGGTACGGAATGGACACCCGGCAATACCTTGCAGGCGGCAATAGGACAGTCGGAAACCCTTGTTACTCCCCTTCACCTTGCGGTGCAGGCAATGACCCTTGCAAACAACGGCGTGCGCTATAAGCCTTACCTTGTGGATTCGGTGTGGAATTACGATATGACCGAAATGCAGTACAAAACCCAGCCCGTTGTGGTGGAAACCATCAACGACAATGGTACGGACGCCTTTGAAACAGTGCGTGAGGGAATGATCAAGGTTTCAACCAACTGCACATGGCCTATTTACGCCCAGACCTGGATTTTCGACTACCTGCCCTACAGCGTGGCAATAAAGACAGGTACGGCACAGGTAACGGAAACCACCTACAACTCGACAATATGCGGCTATTATCCTGCGGAGGACCCCCAGATTGCTTTCGGAATCGTTCTTGAAAAGGGCGAATTTTCACGTTATATGATAAGAAATATTATCGACGCATACTTCTACGATTGCTACGAGCCGGACCTTGACCAGGACGGAAATGTGGTTTCACCGTGGAAACGCTGGACGGAGGAGAAAACTCCTATAAGATAATTAGCAATATTGCACAAACCAAAGTATTTTTTAGCACTAAATTTCACAAAAATATTATTATTTCAATAAAAACACTTTAAATATTACAAATTTTATGATACAATATATGTAAGTTGTTACACTTTCAGGAGGAATGTCTATGTCACAAATTATAGCAGTTACGGCAGGTAAGGGCGGAACGGGTAAATCCAC